>JBAVCR010000469.1:0-5572 GCA_049586815.1 Anaeromyxobacteraceae bacterium | reverse complement strand
TCTGGGAGGTCATGCTCCTCCCGATGTACTTCCTCATCGGGGTCTGGGGCGGCCCGCGCCGGGAGTACGCGGCCATCAAGTTCTTCCTCTACACCCTGGCGGGCTCGGTGCTCATGCTGCTCGCCATCATCGCGGTCTACTACCGGAGCCTCCCGGCCGCGCTGGCCGACGGCTCGATGTCCGCCCGGCACACCTTCAACCTGCTCGAGCTCGCCGCGCAGGGCCGGGCCGGCCAGTTCTCGACGGCGCTCCCCATCCTGGGCTTCGCCTTCACCAAGATCGTCTTCATCGCGCTCTTCATCGGGTTCGCCATCAAGATCCCGATGTTCCCGTTCCACACCTGGTTGCCCGACGCGCACGTCGAGGCCCCCACGCCCATCTCGGTCATCCTGGCCGGCATCCTCCTCAAGATGGGCCCCTACGGCATCCTGCGCTTCAACTACCCGCTCCTGCCCGACGCCACCGAGTGGGCGGCCAACGCCATCGCCGTCTTCGGCGTCATCAACATCATCTACGCGGCCTACGTGGCGCTCGCCCAGCGCGACATCAAGAAGATGGTCGCCTACTCCTCGGTCTCGCACATGGGCTTCACCCTGCTCGGCATGGCCGCCATGACCCCCATGGCCATCTCCGGCGCGGTGTACAACATGTTCACCCACGGCATCATCAGCCCGGCGCTGTTCCTCATCGTGGGCGTGATCTACGACCGCGCCCACCACCGCGACATGGACCGCTTCGGCGGCCTGGCCAAGGAGCTGCCCGAGTACTCCGGCCTCACCGGCCTCGCCTTCTTCGCGTCCCTGGGCCTGCCGGGCCTGGCCGGGTTCATCCCCGAGTTCATGGTGCTGCTCGGGACCTTCCCGGTCTACCTGACCTTCACGATCATCTCGGCCACGGCGGTCATCCTCACCGCCGCCTACTACCTGTGGTCGATGCAGCGGGTCTTCCTGGGCAAGCTCAACACCGCCTACGTCGGCTTCCCCGACGTGAACTGGCGCGAGCGCATCACGCTCTACCCGCTGGCGGCCATCATGATCTTCCTCGGGTTCTACCCGCAGTTCATCCTGCACGCGATCAACCCGGCGCTGCAGATGCTCATCCAGAACCTGCGCCCGGTGTAGCGGGGCGGAGACGACACGATGGACATCCAGCCCTTCCTGGTCGCCGAGAACGTGCGCAGCACGGGGTGGTTCCGCCCCGAGCTCGTGCTCACCTTCGGCACCCTGGTCCTCTTCCTGCTCGACATCGCCTGGCGCAGGAGCGAGGCGCGGGCCCGCCTGACCGGCGGCGCCGCGCTCGTGGTCTTCGCCGTGGCGGCCGCCTTCCTGTGGATCCAGCCCGGGACGGCCCAGTCGCTCTTCAACGGGATGATCGCGAACGACGCGTTCGCGAGCTTCTTCAAGTGGCTCTTCCTGGCCGGCGGCGCCCTCACCGTGCTCATCGCCGGTCCCTCGGGCTTCTACCCGAACTCCCGCGCCGGCCCGTTCTACGCGCTGCTCGTCGCCATCGTGCTCGGCCTGTTCCTCATGGCGAGCGCCACCGACCTGCTCATGATCTACATGGCCATCGAGCTGGTCTCGATGGTGAGCTACGCGCTGGCGGGCTACTCCAAGGGCGACCGCAAGGCCGCCGAGGCGGCGCTGAAGTACGTCATCTTCGGCGGCGTGGCCTCGGGGGCGATGGTCTTCGGCATGAGCTACCTGTACGGCCTGCTCGGCACCACCGACATCACCCGCTTCGCCGAGGCCATCTCGCGGGTGCCCTCCACCCTCCCCCACCGGCTCGGGCTCCTCCTCGCCGTGGTGCTCGTCTCCTCCGGCGTCGGGTACAAGATCGCCGCGGTGCCCTGGCACATGTGGTGCCCCGACGTGTACGAGGGCGCCCCCACGCCGTTCACCGCCTTCCTGTCGGTCGGCCCCAAGGCCGCCGGCTTCGCGCTGGCCGCCCGGCTCCTCTGGGGCTCGCTCGACGTGCGCGGCACGATGATGGGGCTCGGCGTCGCCGTCGGCAACGTCCCCTGGCCCGCGGTGGTGGGCGTGCTCTCCGCCGTCACCATGACGCTCGGCAACTTCACCGCGCTGCCGCAGACGAACCTCAAGAGGCTGCTCGCCTACTCCTCCATCGCCCACGCCGGCTACGGGCTCATGGGGCTCGCCGCCAACTCCTTCGTGGGGACGCAGGCGATCATGGTGTACATGCTCGCCTACCTGATCATGAACCTGGGAGCCTTCCTGGCCGTGATCGTGGTGGAGCGGTTCACCGGATCCCCGTCGATCTTCGAGTTCCGCGGCCTGGGCCACCGGGCCCCGCTCGCGGCCGTCTCGATGGCGGTGTTCCTCTTCGCGCTCACCGGGCTGCCCCCGTCCATCGGGTTCACCGGCAAGTACTGGCTCTTCGTGGCCGTGCTCGACCGCGTCTCCGGCCCGGGCGGGACCTGGTACGCGGTGCTCGCCATCATCGCGGCGCTCAACACCGCGGTGGCCCTCTACTACTACGCGCGCGTGCTGCGGGCGATGTTCTTCGAGGCCCCGCTCACCGATACCGCGGTCGAGTACCCGGCCTCCTACAAGTGGATGCTTGCCGGCTTCGCCTCGGCCACCGTCCTCTTCGGCATCTGGGTCACGCCCATCATGGACTGGACCCGGCTCTCGCTGGGCGTGTTCTACCGCGGGTGAAACCGGGCGCGGCGGTCCCCCTCAGGGTCGCCGCGCCTCCAGCGCCTCGAGGTCGGCCCCCGGCATCCGGGTGGTGCCGAGGAAGCGGTCCGGGGCCACCACCTCGCCGTGGTAGTCGCTCCCCACGGTGCAGACCAGCCCGGCGCGGACCGCCGACTCCCGGTAGACCGCCGCCTGCTCGGGCGGGTGGTCGGGATGGCTCGCCTCCACCCCGTCGATGCCGAGGGCGTGCAGCCGACCGAGCTCGCGCGGGTTCACCTTCGACACCCCGGGGTGCGCCAGCGTGGCCACCCCGCCCGCCCCGCGGATCATCTTCGTGGCGTCCTCCACGGTGAGCCGGTAGCGCCCCACGTAGGCGGGCCTGCCCTCCCCGAGGTAGCGGTCGAAGGCCTCCTTCACGGACGAGACCACGCCCGCCTCGAGGAGCGCCCGGGCCACGTGGGGGCGGCCGATGGTCTTGCCCCCGCTGCAGCGGACGATGGCCTCCTCGGTCACGGTGACGCCGTTCCGGGCCAGCAGGTCGACGATCTTCCGGGTGCGGGTGCGGCGGTGGTCGGCGAGCAGGTCCTCGAAATCCCTCATGGTCCGGTGGGACGGGTCGATGAAGTGCCCGAGCACGTGCACCTCCCGCTCGTCGAGGAGCGCAGAGAGCTCGATGCCCGCGACGAAACGGACGTTCAGTCGCCGGGCGGCCTGGGCGGCCGACTCCTGTCCAGCCACCGTGTCGTGATCCGTGAGGGCCCAGACCGTGGTTCCCACCAATGCGGCTCTTGCAGCCACATCCGGGGGGGGATACTGTCCGTCGGAAGCGGTAGAATGAGTGTGCAGGTCGATGATCGGGTCGTCGTGGTGCATGCCGTTGATCTCGCTGGCTTCATATAACCCCAGCGCCTCAGGTTGCAGGGAGTCGCCATGCAACACGTCCTTCGGATCTCCAGAAAAATCGATTACGCCATCCGGGCGATGATTCACCTCGCCTCGATCCCGGAGGGGACGGTCGTACCCTTCCGGGAGATCGGACGGCAGATGGAGGTTCCCGAGGACTTCCTGGCGAAGATCCTGAAGACCCTCGTCGACCAGGGCATCGTCCGCTCCACGCGCGGCCCCCACGGGGGCTACCGCCTCGCCCGGCCCGCCGAGACCATCACCGTGCTCGAGGTCATCGAGGCCGCCGAGGGCCCCGTGGCGGTCAACGTCTGCCTCGACGACGACGACGCCTGCAGCCGCCAGAGCTACTGCACCATGACCTCCGTCTGGCGGGAGGGGCAGGAGCGCATGCTGGACGTGTTCCGCCGCACCTCGCTGGCCTCCCTGGTCCGTCCGGCGGCTCCCGCCGAGCCAGCCCCGGTGAAGCTGCCGTCGACGTCGGTCGCCACCACCGCCTGAACCCCCGGCAATCCGGCCACTTGGGCCGGCTCCGCCGGATTCGTTGACGCCGGGCGCACCTCTGGGCAGGATCCGCGCCCGCCATGGCCAAGACGCCCACACCGAAGCAGCTCCGCCGGCGCTACCTCTCGCGTCCCCCCGTCGAGCCCATGCGGCTCCGCAAGGGGATGTCGGTCGTCGACCTGGTGGACGTGTACCGGCGCGCCGGGGCGTTCAACGGGGGCAGGCTGGCGGAGGGGTGCGACCTCTTCGGCCGGATGATCGACTCGGGGGCCACCATCGCCCTCACCGTGACCGGCGCCATGGCCCCGGCGGGCATGGGGGGGGCGATCCAGGCCATGATCGAGGCCGGCTTCGTCGACCTCGTGGTCTCGACCGGCGCGAACCTGTACCACGACCTCCACTTCGCCCTCGAGCTGCCCGTCGTGCAGGGCCACTTCCAGGTCGACGACCGGGAGCTCTACCGGGCCGGCATCGAGCGCATCTACGACGTGTTCATCACCGAGGACTCGCTCCTCGACACCGACGCCTTCGTCCGCGAGGCCCTGGAGAAGGCCCCGCCCGCGCTGCGCGGCCCCATCTCCACCCCCCGGCTGCACGCCTACCTGGGGCACCTCGTCCTGCAGCACGCCCCCCAGCCACAGCGCTCCTGGGTGGCGACGGCGGCGAAGTGCGGGGTCCCCGTCTTCACGAGCTCTCCCGGCGACTCGTCGATCGGCATGAACGTGGCCGCCATGAAGCTGCGGGGCGGGAAGACCACCATCGACCCCGACCTCGACGTGCTCGAGTCGACCGCCATCGTCTACGACGCCGACGTGAACGGCGTCGTCATCCTGGGCGGCGGCTCGCCGAAGAACTTCTACCTCCAGACCCAGCCCACGCTCTGGCAGATCCTCGACCTGAACCGGGGCGGCCACGAGTACGTGCTCCAGATCTCGACCGACTCGCCGCAGTGGGGCGGCCTCTCCGGCGCGACGCCCAGCGAGGCCATCAGCTGGGGCAAGGTGCAGGCCGACATGATGAAGAACCACGTGGTGGTCTACTCCGACTCCACCATCTCGGCCCCCATCGTCTTCTCCTACGCGCTCTCCACCCGCAAGCCGCGCAAGAAGAAGCGGCTCCTCGACCGGCTCGACGGCCTCTACGCGAAGCTCCGGAAGGCGCACGAGAAGCGGCATCCGGGATCGGACGCCATGCTCGACGTGGGCAAGGCGTCGCGGAAGGGGCGGTAGGCCACCGGACCGGGCGGGGCCGGGGACCCCGAGCCCGCCCCCTCAGCGGGGCGCGGCCGACCGGTCGATGCGCTCCTGCGCGGCCTCGAGCCGCTTCCGGAAGTCCGGGTCGGAGAGGAGCCGCAGCGCGTCCGCTGACCGGGTCGCCTCGGTGCGCCCGGTGGCCCGGGCCTCGTCGACGAGCGCGCGCACCCGTGGGTCGTCGAGCAGGTTCCGCAGTTCCGGGTCGCGCGAGAGCCTGGCGGCGGCCCCCGGCTCGGCGGCGGCGTGGAGCAGTGC
>JBAVCR010000468.1:0-2812 GCA_049586815.1 Anaeromyxobacteraceae bacterium | reverse complement strand
GGCCCGTGCCGAGGAGGTGACGGCCGGGGGGCTCCCGGCGGAGCAGGCGGAGACGGCCAGCGCCGCGGCGGCGGCGAGGGCGATCCGGGTCTTCCTGGACTGTGCGTTCATGGGTCTCGGTCCTCGCGGATCTTCAGTTGGCGGAGAGGGTGCCGACGGCGAGGGAGACGTCTTGGAGCCTGGACTTGGAGAGGATCTCGGAGTCGTTGCCGAGCTGGCCGATGTCGGCGGGGATGATGCGGGCCTTCCTGACCTCGAGGGGGATGGTTGCGCCCGAGGAGAGGGCGTGGCCGGGGCGGAGCTCGAGGACGATCTGGACGAGGGGAGCGGAGGAGGGCTTGGGGGAGGCGCGACGGTCCTTCTGGAAGAGGCCGACGGAGAGGACGTTGCCGGCCTTGAGGGCGGCGGCCTTGAGGATGGGGTCTGCGGACTGCGCGGGGTCGGGCTCGGTGTTCGTGAGCTGGAGGACGCCGGTGTCGCGGAGCGCGAGGCCGTCGTCGAACTTGCCGAACTTGATGGAGGCCTGCGGGGCGGCGAGGTTGAAGCCGACGCCCCGGGTGGAGACGTCGGCGGGGCCGACGAGGGAGAGGACGAGGCGGGTGGAGGTGGAGGAGGAGTCCTTCACGAGGCGCCAGCCGGAGCCGGCCGGGTCGACGTAGGAGAGGGAGGAGGCGACGACGGGGGGAGGCGGAGGAGGAGGCGGGGGCGGCGGCGGAGGGGGAGGCGGCTCGACCGCGGGCGGGGGAGTGACGGGCTCGGGAGCGCTGCCGCTGCCGCCGCAGGCGGAGAGGAGGAGCGCGAGGGAGGCCAGGGGCAGGATACGGGAGAGGTTCATGTCGTGGTTCCTCACGGCTCGACCGGGAAGGCGTTCTGGAGGGCGGCGAGGAATCCCTGGACCTCGAAGTCGTCCACGAACCCCTCGTCGAAGATGGAATGGTGCCGGGCGAGCACGCCGCCGAGCCCCCACGAGAGGGCGGCCGCGCCCATGTCCACCGGGTCCTGCTCGGTGTCCTCGTCGCAGTCGAGGCGGACGAGGTAGACGGCGGCGGCGGCGTAGCGTCGCGGGTCCGCCTTGGCGGTGGCGGTCACGAACGCCCAGCCCTGGCGGACCGGGGTGATCCAGCGCCCGGCCGCGTCGATGGCGCCGCCACCGTGGAGGAGGAGGTTCGGGCCGTCGGCGCGCCACTCCACGGCCGTGTTCCCGTCGTTCTCCACCTCGGCGCGGACGCGAACCGCCTCTCCGAGCGGCAGGATCTGCACGCCGACGAGGTCGGGCACGACCTCGCCGACGAGGCTGTCGGCGTTGAAGGCCGAGATGGTGACCTTCACCGGAGCGGGCTGGCCATGGGCGCCGCCCACGTTGATGGCGGCGAAGGCGTCCTCGACGGCGGCGACCTCCGGCGAGCCGGCTCCGTGGAGGTCCACGGCCGCGAAGAGCACCGACTCGCGCACGGTCGTGTAGTCCTCCTCCGGCGTCATGTAGGCGGTGAGCGCGTGGAAGAAGATGCGGCCGGCCTTGTCGTTCCCGATGCCCGCCATGCCGCCCGGGAGGAAGGCGCTGTGGGTGTCGGCCGCAGGGTCCGCAGAGGCACCCTGGGAGAGGAAGTAGAACCAGCGGTTCATGGGGCCGCTCGAGAAGTGGACGTCGAGCCAGCGGATGCCGTCGAACCACTCGTTCGCCGAGAAGAGGTCGCGGCTCGGCTTCGCCATCCAGCGCAGCGGGGTCCCGCGGCCGCTCTTCGACCCGATCATCCAGTCCGTCCCCGACTCCGGGATGACGTCGTCCCGGCCCGCGGGGCGCGCCCCGTAGGCCTCGATGAGCGAGCCCAGGATGTCGGAGGCCGACTCGTTGAGGCCGCCCGACTCGCCGCCGTACAGGAGGTCGGCGGTCGAGAAGGTGACGCCGTGGGTGACCTCGTGGCCCGTGATGTCGATCTCGGTGAGCGCCAGGAAGCCGAAGGGGTTCGAGAGCGCGGCCGGCCCGCCGTAGCTGCCGTCGCCGTAGAACATGCCGAAGGACAGGTTGCTCCAGAAGGCGTTGTCCCAGGGCTCACCCGTCAGCGGGCTGAGGAGGTGAACGGCCGAGAAGGTGGAGGTGCCCCGACCGTCGATGCCGTCGCGGCCGAAGACGTTCCGGTAGAAGTCGAGCGACGTGCCGACGCCGTGCTGGGCGTCCACGGCCGCGGTCTGGCCGTTCACGGTGGTCTCGGCGAGCGTGAGGTACGGCGAATCGAACGTGCCGGCCCAGGAACCCACGAACGGCGCACCGTCACCCCACTCGTTCACCGGGTTGGACTCGTAGAGCTGGATGTCCCCGTTGAAGGAGGAGTGGTCCTGGTACCAGGTGGTGAGCCCCGCCGTCGGACCCGTGTAGCCCTGGTTCAGCGCCGCGTCGGCGAGCATGGGGTTCGGGACGGTGCCGCGCCCCTGGTCCCACAGGAGGAAGGTGCCGTCGTCCGCCCGCGTGGTGCCGAGCGTCACGTCGCCGGAGTACTGGCTGTGCCCGACGCCGACGACCGGCGCGGCCGCGTGCAGGCCGTTCACCTTGCGCAGGATCGAGCCGCTCGAGGCATCGACGAGGTAGGTGACGTCCTTCAGGCCGTCCAGCCGGTTGTGCAGGAAGGTGCGGACCTCCCACGCCCACACGTACGGCGCCGCGGGGCGGGGCCCGACGCGCGAGTACTCGCGATCGAGGACCATCCCCCGCGCGCGGTCGTAGCGGGCAGTGACGCCGCCGGTCAGTCGCGAGGGGAAGACCACCAGCTCCGCCCGCGGCTGCATGCCGAGGGCCCCCTTCGGCGCGAGCTCGCGC
>JBAVCR010000467.1:0-16247 GCA_049586815.1 Anaeromyxobacteraceae bacterium | reverse complement strand
GTCTACCACCTCCGGCGGCTGTGGCTCACCGAGGCCGAGGAGCGGGGCTACTACTACGGCTTCGCGAACGAGGGGCTCTGGCCGCTCTGCCACATCGCGCACGCGCGCCCGGAGTTCCGCTCCGGCGACTTCGAGCAGTACCAGCGCGTCAACCTGCGGTTCGCCCGGGCCGTGGTCGAGGAGGCCGCCGTCCCGGACCCCATCGTCCTCGTGCAGGACTACCACTTCGCCCTGCTTCCCCGGATGCTCCGCGAGCTCCTCCCCCGGGCGACGATCCTCTCGTTCTGGCACATCCCCTGGCCGAACGCGGAGCGGTTCGGCATCTGCCCCTGGGCCCGCGAGCTCATGGAGGGCATGCTCGGCTCGAGCATCCTCGGGTTCCACACCCAGGCGCACTGCAACAACTTCCTGGAGAGCGTGGACCGGCACCTGGAGGCGCGCATCGATCGGGAGCGGCAGGCGGTGGTGGTGGGCGGCCGGGAGACGCTCGTCCGCCCCTATCCCATCTCCATCGAGTGGCCGAACCGCTGGGCCGCGGGCGCGCCGCCCGTCGCGGACTGCAGGCGGAAGGTCCGCGAGGACCTGGGCCTGCCCGCCGACTGCCTCCTCGGCGTGGGCGTGGACCGCCTCGACTACACGAAGGGCATCCTGGAACGCTTCCTGGCCGTCGAGCGGCTGCTCGAGCGCTTTCCCCAGTACCGGGGGCGCTTCTTCTTCCTGCAGGACGCCGCCCCGAGCCGCACCGTGATCGAGGCCTACCGCCGGCTCGGAGAGGACGTGGAGTCCCTGGCGGCCCGCATCAACGAGCGGTACGGGCTGGGCGGCCCCGGGCCGATCCTCCTGCACCACCACCACACCGAGCCCGGCGAGATCATGGAGGCGTACCGGGCCGCGGACCTCTGCTACGTGTCGAGCCTCCACGACGGGATGAACCTCGTGGCGAAGGAATTCGTGAGCGCCCGGGACGACCTCCGCGGCGTGCTCGTCCTGAGTCGCTTCACCGGCGCGGGGCGCGAGCTGACCGAGGCGCTGGTGGTGAACCCCTACGACGTGGACGAGGCCGCGAACGCGATGGCCGCCGCCCTCGCCATGCCGGCGGAGGAGCAGGAGCACCGGATGCGCGCCCTCCGCGGCATGGTGTCGGAATTCAACGTCTACAGGTGGGCCGGGCGCATGCTGCTCGATGCGACCCGCGTGCGCGAGCACGACCGGCTCTCGCTGCGGCTGGCGGGCGCCCGGCGCGCCGGAGGCACCTCGCAGCCGTGACCGACCTGCTGGACGTCCCCGGGCTCGCGGAACTGCGGGAGGTCGCCGGCTCCCACGCGCTGCTCGCCTTCGACTTCGACGGGACCCTTGCTCCCATCGTGCGCAACTCCGACGAGGCCGCCATGCGACCGCGGACGAGGAGGCTCCTCGCCCGCATCGCGCTCCACTTCCCGTGCGCCATCATCTCCGGCCGTCGCCTCTCCGACCTGCGTGCCCGCTTCGACGGGATCCCCATCCGGTGGTTCGTGGGCAACCACGGTGCCGAGGGCGTCGTGCCCTTCGCCGGCGCCGGGGCCCTCCGGCAGACCGTGGTCGGGTGGCGGGAAGCGCTCCAGGCGGAAGTCGGCCAGCGGGACGGCGTCTGGATCGAGGACAAGGGCTTCTCGCTCTCGGCCCACTACCGCGCCGCGCCCGACCGGAGGGCGGCGAGGGGGGCGGTGCTTCGCTCCTCCCGGCGGCTGGCCGGCGCCCGCATCGTCCCCGGCAAGTGCGTCGTCAACGTCGTCCTCGACGCGGCGCCGAACAAGGGGACGGCGCTGGCCCACCTGGTGAGCCTCCTGGAGCCGGAGCGCGTCCTCTTCGTGGGGGACGACGACACGGACGAGGACGCCTTCGGCGTCGACCTCGGCGTCCCGGCGACGACGATCCGGGTGGGCGGGGCGGGCCCCAGCCGGGCGCGCTACCGGCTGGTGGGGCAGCAGGCGATGGACCGCCTCCTCCAGGTCCTCCTGCAGTCGAGGACGGGCATCACGGAGGAGGACGAATGAGCCGGCCCGGCGGCAGGTCCGGCGTCCTGGACGTCATGCAGGTCCTCTGGGCGCTGACCCACGCGCTCGAGGCCCGGTCGAAGCGGATGCATCGCGACCTCGGGATCACGGGCCCCCAGAGGCTCCTCCTCCGCGTGGTCGGGCAGGCGCCCGGCTGCGGGCCCGGAACGGCGTCGCGGAGGCTCCGCCTCGACCCCGGGACGGTGACCCGTCTCGCCGCCGGCCTTGAGCGGCAGGCGCTGCTCCGGAAGGAGGTGTACCCGCTGGACCGTCGGAGGAAGCGCCTGGTGCTCACGGCCCGGGGGAGCTCGCTCAACCGACGGCATCGCGCGACCGTGGAGGGTGCCGTGCGCGAGGTCCTCGCCACGGCCACGCCGGGCGAGGTCCGGCTGGCGAGGAAGTTCATCGACCGCCTCACCGAGCGGTTGACGGTATAGTTGCACATGCATATATGGGTGCCGTATGCTGTCCGGGTGGGAGGTGATGGGCGGGGACGGATCCCACGCACGCTCCGGGAGGAGAACCCATGACGACCGCTTGGAAGACGATGGCCCTGGTGGTTCCTGCCATGCTCGTGGCCGCCTGTACGAACGGCGACCGGGCCCCCGCCGAGGCGGCGATGCAGGCGGCCAGCGCGGCGATGGAGTCGCTGAAGGGCGACGCGACGAAGTACGCACCCGAGGAGGTGAAGGCGCTGGAGTCGGCCTACGGCGTCGCGAGGGCCTCCCTGGCCAACAAGGACTACCAGGGGGTGATCTCGTTCAGCCGGGACATCCCCGCCAGGGCCAAGGAGGCGCTCGCGAAGGCGGAGGCCGCCAAGGGCGAGCTGGCGCGGTCCTGGAAGGAGGCGGGCGACGGCGTCATGAAGGCGCTGGACGCCGCGAAGCACCGGCTGGCCGGATCGAAGAAGCCTCCGGCGGGGATGGGCAAGGAAGCCCTGGCCAGGGCGCATGCCGAGATCGCCTCGATCGAGGCCGGATGGGCCGCCGCCGCCGCGCAGTACCAGTCCGGGGACCTGAAGGGAGCCGTGGCCAGGGCCACCGAGCTCGACTCCAGGAGCCGCGACCTCCTCGCCAGCCTGGGCCCCGGGAAGGCCGCCCCGTGATCGACCGGAGGCGGGCGCTCTTGTCCTTCCTCGCCCTCGGCGTGATCGACGTGGCGGCCCTGGCCGCGGTCCTGTCCTTCGTCGTCTGAGGCCGTCTCGGCGGGGGATCGCGATCGGGGGTCCGTTTCGCGACGGCCCGATCGGCTCAGTCCCGCAGCTGGAGCAGCTTTCCACTGTCGGTGAGCAGGTAGAGGAATCCGTCCGGACCCTGCCGGACGTCGCGGATGCGCTCCCCCAGGTCGCCGAGCAGGCGCTCGCGCCCGACCTCGGCGTTGCCCTGGAGCTCGACGCGCCAGAGCGCCCGCCCCGCCAGCGCTCCCAGGAAGACGTTTCCCCGCCACGCCGGGAAGCGCGATCCGGTGTAGAAGGCCAGCCCCGCCGGCGCGATCGAGGTCGGGACCCAGAAGCTCACCGGCTCCACGTAGGTGGGCGCGTGGGTCCCGCCGCCCAGGCGGCAGGCGTCTCCGACCGGGTCGCCGTAGTTGCAGCCGTAGCTCACGAGCGGCCAGCCGTGGTTGCCGCCCGGGACGATCCGGTTCAGCTCGTCCCCGCCCTGCGGCCCGTGCTCGCTCTCCCAGAGGTCATCGGTTCCCGGACGCATCGCTGCGCCCTGCGGGTTGCGGTGACCGTAGCTCCAGATCTCGGGCCGGGCGCCGGGGATGGCCGGATTGTCGGCCGGGATGGTGCCGTCGCGGCGGATGCGGATCACCTTCCCGAGCGTGGCCTGGAGGTCCTGGGCCGGGGAGCCCTTCTGTCGCTCCCCCAGCGTGACGAAGAGCGTCCTGTCGCCGCGAAATGCGATGCGGGAGCCGAAGTGGCCACTCCCCGCCACCTTGGGAACCTGCCGGTAGAGCACCGCGACCTCCTGGAGCCCGTTGCCCACGAGCTTCCCGCGCGCCACCGCGGTCCCGGCGAGCCCCGCCTCCGCCCCCGTGCCGGGCTCGGAGTAGGTCCAGTACACCCAGGGGTCGGTGGCGAAGTCGGGGTCGAGCGCCACGTCGAGGAGCCCGCCCTGCCCGTCCGCCACCACGGGCGGCAAGCCGGTGATGGTGGCCTGCAGGCCGCCGTCGGCCCCCAGGATGACCATCGTGCCGCCCTTCTGCGTCACGAGCATGCGGCCGTCGGGGAGGAAGGCGAGGCCCCAGGGAGACGAGAGCGTCTCGTTCAAGGTGACCACGCGAACGGTCGTCCCGGAGGGGCCGGTGGCGCCCGACGGGCCGGCGGGGCCTGGGGCCTGGGAGGCGGATCCCCCGCAGGCGCCGCAGGCCGAGAGGAAGGCGCAGGCGAGCAGCGAGGCCCGGACGGTCGGAAAGCGCGGCGGGAGTCCTCTCGTCATGGTCCCTGCTTAACCGGCGCCGGCCGGCGGGGCTCCGGCTCCGTCCGTGGGCCCGCACGGACGGAGACCTGGAACGCCCCTCGAGGTGCGGACCGCCACGAGGAAGACCGGGCCGACCCGTCGCGCTCCCCGACATCTCCACGGGCCATTCGCGCAGCACCCATCCGGGGCGTACACCCCGAGTGTATGGACCATCCCTGCGCCCAGCGCTAGAAGTAGCACCGGCGGGGTCGCCCCCGCCCTCTTCCCCTCGCCCCGGATGACCCGACCCGCCTGCCCTGGCTCGCTCCGCCCCGTCCCCGCCCTGCTGCCGGGGGACCAGGCGACCTGCGAGTTCTGCTCGATGCGGGTGGCCGTCGTCCGCGCGCCCATGCCCGGGCTTCACGACCCGTGGCGCGGTTCCCGGGACGCTCGCCTGGCGAGCCACGTCTTCGAGAAGCCGGACGGTCCGCAGGGGCAGGTGGGCGCCGACGAGTAGAGCGACGTCGGCGTCGTCTACCCGTGCCCGGATCCCCAGCGGACCGCCGCCAGCATCACGCCTCCCACGACGACCCACGGGACGCTTCCGAGCACGAAGGGGCGGACGCCGGCCCGGCGGATCGCCTCGCGGGAGAGCCCGGCCCCGACGAGGAAGAGCGTGAGGACCATCCCCTGACGAGCCACGGCGGCGACCAGGCGTCCGGGCGGCTGCAGGGCGGGAATCCAGGTGACCGCCGCCGTCATCGCCAGGAACCCGAGAATGAACCAGGGGCGCGGGCGCCGTAGGCGAGGCCGGCGCCCACGACCGACGAGGTGTCGTGGATCGCCAGCGCCGCCCATGTCCCGAAGTCCTCCTGCCCGAGGCCGACGAGGTGGCCGATGGGCGGGAAGACGAGCAGCGCGACGCCGTTCAGGACGAAGACCGTGCCGAGCGAGACCGTCATCTCGTGCTCCTCGGCCCGCAGCACGGGGCCCGCGGGCGAGGAGCAGCCCGAGCGCGAGCGTGAAGGTGATCGAGGCCACGGTCTCTCCGAGTCCTTGAACGCCGGTGCGCACGACCACGCCCAGGTCCATGGCCGCCCCAGTCCCACCACCGACGCCGGCAGGAGGACCTTCTTGACGCGGCGGGTGACGGAGCTCCACGGGTTCCCGGCCAGGACGGCGATGGCCGCGCCGAGCAGGAGCGCCGCCGCCGACCCGGTCCAGGGCAGGAGCGAGACGAGTGCGCCCGCGGGAACGAGCCAGCGACCGTGCACGGGCCCCGTCATGCACCGGTCCGTGCTTCAATGCGCCCGTGAGCGCGATCACCTGGGGCATCACCGTCGTCGTGGCCGGACTCGCCGTCCACCTGTGGGCCGAGGCCACGGGACGACCGGTGGCCCGCGCGGTCTCCAAGCTCTCCGCCTCGGCCGGGTTCGTCGGTGTGGGGCTCGCGGCGAGCGCAGGCGGGTCCTATGCCCGCCTCGTCCTGGCCGGCCTCCTCCTCTCGGCGGCCGGCGACGCGCTCCTGCTCTCCGACCGGAAGGCAGCCTTCCTCACCGGCATCGGCGCCTTCCTGGTCGCGCACGTCGCCTACGCGCTGGCCTTCGCACCCCGGTCCCGGGTCTCCCCCGCCGTCGCTGCCGCCCTGGGGTTCGTCGCGCTGGGGGTCGTCCGCTGGCTCTGGCCCCACCTCGGCACGTTCCGCGCGCCGGTGGTGGCGTACGCCATCGCCATCACGGCGATGCTGCTCCTCGCCTCGGGCGTCGCGAGCCCGCTCGTCCGCTGGGGCGCGGCGCTCTTCTACCTGTCCGATCTCACCGTGGCGCGGGACCGCTTCGTGCGGCGCCAGTTCGCGAACCGGCTCGTGGGGCTGCCGCTCTACTACGCGGGGCAGGTGCTCATCGCGCTGTCTGCGGGTTGAGGCCGTTTGCTCGGCGTGGTCCATCAGAAGGCGCCGGCGACGGCGAGCACGAGGAACTGATCCTGTCGTCCGGGCGCGAAGAGGTATGCAGTCGCCGAGAGTCGCCAGAAGGAGAACCCGATCAGGGGGCCACCCTGCACCTCGGTCGACGTCTGGAACGCACGGGTCCGCTGCAACACCACTCCCACCCTGAGCCACTCGGGCCCCGTGACGCTGAACTCGCTCCACACGTAGAAGTAGCTCTGGGACCGGTCTCCCAGATCGAACACGTACTCGCTCTGGGACCAGAAAGTGAGCACGCCCCATTCGAGGGTGAGGGTGAGTCCCGGCGCGATGCCCTTCATCTGGCCGAAGACCCCTCCCAGCATGGGGGTGAGCCCGAGCCTCAGGTCCTCGCCGAAGGTGAAGTTCCACCCGACCCAGGCCGATCCGGTGTCCCGCGCCTCGTAGTTGTAGCGCCCCTCCAGGTGCAGGGGTCCACGGTCCACGGTGAGGGTCGGTTGCAGGTAATCCCTCTCCTCGCGAAGGACGTACCAGAGGACGGAAGGGCCCCACTCCCAGCCAGGCCCGTCCGTCGCGGCGCGCAGGGCGCCCTCGCCGGCCGCGACGGGGCCGGGCGCGACGACGCCCATCACCAGCAGGGCAGCCAGTGCGAGGGCAAGGGTCCTCCGCGATCCTGTCGACTTCACTCCGTCGTCGCCTCCCGAACCGTTCGCAAGGTCCGTCATGCTGTCACGGCGACGGCCATTGCGGCTACACTTCCCCGCTCATGTCCAAGCCGCCCAGCGCAGGCGTGTCGACCGCCCATGCCGCCCGCGCCCTCCGGGTCGTCGGGGAGTACCGGAAGCATCCCCTCGACCCGGTGGACCGGTTCTCCGAGGTCATCTTCGGCCTCATCATGGTGCTCGCCTTCACTGGCTCCATGAGCGTCGCGGCGAGCGGCGCGCAGGACGTCCGCAACATGCTCGTCGCCGCCCTGGCCTGCAACCTGGCCTGGGGTCTCGTCGATGGCATCATGTACGTCCTCACCGCCCTGGCGGAGCGCACGAGGCGGGTGACCGTGCTCCGGGGAATCCGCGCCGCCGATCCCGCGCTCGCTCGATCCATCGTCCTCGCGGCGCTGCCCGAGGTGTTCGATGCGATCACGGATGACGCCGAGGCGGCCCGGATCGCGGCTCGCTTCCGTGCCCTTCCGGAGGCAGGGCGCGGGCCGGTCCTCACCCTCGCAGACCTGCGCGGCGCCCTCGCGAGCGCGATCCTCGTGGTGCTCGCCACCCTCCCCCCGACGATCCCGTTCCTGCTCGTCCCCGACGCCGTGCGCGCGCTCCGCATCTCCAACGGGCTGGCGGTGGCGAGCCTCTTCCTGGCGGGCTTCTGGCTGGGGCGCGCAACCGGAATCCGGGCCTGGCTGCTCGGCCTCGCGATGGTCGTCCTCGGGAGCTCGCTCGTGGCGCTCACGATCGCGCTGGGCGGCTGATCCCGGGACGGTCGCCGCCTCTGCGACCGCCGCGCCGCGCACTCCGGTGCCGGTGGGGAACAAGCCCCCCCTTCACCGGTCGTCCTCGAGGACCGCCTCGACGGTCCCCTTGCGAACCGAGCGCTCGAGGACCGAGTGGTCCTTCTCGTTCTGGTCCGCGTAGGTGATCGAGAATCTCGCCAGGGCCTCGTCGAAGGCGTCACTCTTCCCCATGTACCCGCTCAACACGGAGGAGAGGCCGGATCGGGCGTGGGAGAGCGCGAGGCTTCGCCCGCACCAGCTCGCGTAGAGGTCCATCAAGGCCCTGTCGAAGGTCTCCACCCGGACGCTGACCTTGATGTCCCGGAGCTGCCGCACGAAGAAGTCGCGGCTCCGACCCCGGGTCCATCCGAGGAACACGTCGCTCGCCGGCTGCATGCGCCGGTATCCGTCCACCACGCGCTGGCCGTGGTTCGGAAAGGCGCTCTTCCCCGCATACGCCTCCAGGACGGACCGACGCGCCTCCTTGACCTGCAGGAAGAGGGGATCGCTCCCCGCGGTCATGAAGAGGAGCACCCAGCAGGACGTCCCGACGCTTCCGATCCCCACCACCTTGATGGCGGCGTCCCTGAGCTCGTAGCGGTCGAAGAGGGACTGGTACGCGGAAGGGAGCGTGGCTCGGTAGCCGGCGATGGCGTCCCGCACGACCTGCTGGATGTCGCCGGGGGGATGGCCCTCGTGGTGGAAGATGGTCGGGAGCTGGTCCCGGATGAGGGGCAGCTCCCCCTTGTGCTCCACCAGCTTCGGGAAGATCTCCTCGGCCCGGCTCTTCCCGCGCTCCCTCTCCAGGCGGTCCGTGACCCGCCTGTGCGTGGCGGGGTCCTTGACGCCGCGCAGCAGGTCGAGCGGCTCGAGCGATTCGTACCAGAGGTCCAGCGTGCGCAGTTCGGCGTATCCCGCCATGGCCTCGCGGTAGGTGCGCACGCAGGTCCTGACCACGTCCTTGGCGACGGAGTCCTTCAACCCGATGTCCCGGCTGGCGGCGACGAAGCTGGCGGCCAGTCGCTTCACGTCCCACTCCCACGGAGCCGGGAGGGTCTCGTCGAGGTCGTTGATGGAGAAGATGACCCTCCGCTCCGGCGTGGCGAATCCCCCGAAGTTGGACAGGTGCGCATCCCCGCAGCACTGGACCCGGATTCCCGACGCCGGCGTGGACGCCAGGTCGGCCGCCATGGGGAGGGCCGACCCGCGGAAGAAGGTGAACGGCGAACGGACCATGCGGCCGTGACGGAGGGGGAGCAGCTCGGGCATCCTTCCCTTCTCCGCCGCGAGCACCATCTCGATCGGGTCACGCCGGGTCGCAGGCGCCACCCATGCGCCGTGCGACTCTCGGGGGCACGCCTTCCGCAGGGCCTTGCCCACGGAGTACCGCTCCGCGTGGGACAAGCCCCAGATGCCGGTCTTCTTCGTGTTCGCCATCGGGGAGCTCCCTTCGCCGCATTCACGCGACTCGTGTGCTGCGCTGCCACTCGTCGACGACGTCTGCCGTCGAGACCCTGCGGTCGATGGGGCCGACGCGCTCCTCCAGTCCCTCGGCGCGGAGGACGTCCCGCACCGCGGCGCGCGCCTCGACGATCCGCAGGCTGGCGCCTGCCTCCTTCAGCGCTCCCTGCAACACCGCGAGCATGCGCGCACCCGCCAGGTCGACCGTGGGCGAGGACGAGAGGTCGAACACGAGGAGGCCCGGCGGCACGGGGAGGGAGCGGATCCTGCTCCAGATGGCATCCCGCACGTGCTCGACGTTGAAATAGAGCAGCGAGGCCTCGACGCGGACCACCAGGGCGCCCGCGACCTCCTCGTTTCCGGGGTTGCGCTCCAGGTCCGAGAAGACACGGGTGCCCGGGATGCGTCCGAGGAACGCCACGTTCGGATGAGCGGCGCGCCGGATGAGCAAGAGGAGCGAGACCACGACCGCAACCATCACGCCCTTCAGGATGCCGAGCAGCAGCACGGCGGCGAAGGCGACCATCGAGACCACGAACTCGAATCGGCTCACGCGCCAGAGGTGGCGCAACTCGCGCACGTTGACGAGCCCCTTCACCGCGACCAGCACGATGGCCGCGAGCACGACGCTGGGCAGGTTGGCGAGCATCCCGGTCAGGAACATCAGGCACAGGCCGATGGCCACGGACGCGAACACCAGGGCCAGCGGCGTCCGGGCGCCGGCCTTGTCGTTCACCGATGACTGCGACAGTCCCCCGGCCACCGGGTAGGACTGGAAGAGCGCTGCCGCCAGGTTCGCCGCTCCCAGGCCCAGCAGCTCCTGACGCGGATCGACCTCCTCGCGGTGCGCCTGGGCCAGCGCCCGGGCCGCGGAGACGCTCTCGACGTAGGCGAGCAGCATGCACGCAAACGCGAGGGGGATCACCCCGTCCACGTCCCGCAGCCGCAATGCGGGAAGGTGGAGACCGGGCAGGCCCTGGGGCAGCGCACCGACGACCTTGAACCCCAGCTCTCCGAGCGAGGTCGAGGACAGCAACACGATGGACGCCCCGACCACGAGCAACGGGACCGGGCGCCCCGGCAGGAATCTCTCCCCCAGCAGGAGAAGGGCGAGCGCGACGAGGCCGAAGGCCAGCACCGCGAGGTTCGTGTCGGGGAGCTGGGCCCAGAGGATCCCGAGGCGCTCGAAGAACCCTTCGCCGCCGCCCTTCACGCCGACGAGCTTCGGGAGCTGCGTCATCGCGATCGTCAGCGCCGCTCCGGCCTTGAAGCCGAGGAGGATGGTCTCGCTGATGAAGTTGACGATCGAGCTCAGGCGCAGGAGCCACGCCAGCAGGCACATGGCGGCGATCACCAGCGCGGTCAGCGCCGCGATGTCGGCCCAGCGTGCCGGGTCGCCCCCTGCCATGCCGGCGACCGTGGCGCCGATGAGCATCGAGATCGCGGAGGTGGGACCGATCGCGAGCTGCCGGGACGAGCCGAGGAGCGCATAGGCGAGGCCGCCCGCCAGGTAGCCGTAGATGCCGTACTGCGGCGGAAGGCCGGCGAGCGATGCGTAGGCGAGGGACACCGGAATGCCGTAGGCGGCGAGGGTCACTCCGGCGATCGCGTCGTGCTTCAGCCACTGCGGCTGGTACGCCGGTAGCCAACGGGCCGGCGGGAAGACCGCGCCGATTCCTCGCGCTCGTGCCATCGCTAGCTCCGGGAGTAGCGGTAGTTCACCCGGGCCGGGGCGGCAGCGGCCTCTTGCGCCCGGGTCGTGGATGGATGGCTCTTCACGGCCTCCCCCGAGGCAGGGAGCGGACTAGTCGGACGACCCGCCGAAGTACTTTCGGGCGTCGAGGCGGAACCGGAGGTAGACGTTCCAGCTCGGCCCGAGGCTGAAGGACTCGCCGGTGGCCTTGTAGGCCACGTCCATCGGGAACTCGACGTTGAAGCCCAGCTGCATCTCGGCAGCCAGCGCGAGCGTGGTCGCGAAGACCCGCGGGGGGACGTACTCGAGCACCGGGAAGTCGAGCTCCAGCGAGTTGTAATTGACGATGCGGGCGTCCGCGGCGTTCGGGGTGGGTGTGTAGATGAACTGGTTGGTGTGGCCGGTGAAGCCCCACAGCGTGAACCCGACCTCCCGCCCCGCCATGACCTGGAAGGTGCCGATGGCGGTCTCCCACTTGCGCTCGATCGGAACCACGCCGCCACCCGCGGCGGCGAACACGACCTCGGTGAGCGTCTGCGGCGAGGTGAGCATGAGGACCGGACCGAGCACGATGAGGTCGAAGGGCACCACGTAGAAGGGCATCCGCATGGAGAGCTTCAGCGCCGAGCGGGAACCGACGCGTGGCACCGCCGGGTCGTTCCGCCTGCCCGAGGGGACCAGGGGATACGGGGTACAGGTGGTGCAACCCAGGTCGAGCTGGACCGGGCCCGCGACCAGCTCGCCCTGGACCCACATCTGCCCGTCCATGTTGCTCGTGATGACGCCCTCGAGCCCGTACCCCACCCGGGCACCGATCTCGAACTCGGACCGGACGCGGGTGTTGTTCCAGCTGTCGTAGCCACCCATGGCGAGCCCGAGGGTGTAGCCGGAGACCGCGCCCACGAACGGGCCGATCTCGGCGCGCGATCGCGGGGGGTGGATCTCGTCCTTGCCTCCCGCCGGGACCGGCGTGCCCAGGAGGACCATCTTGGTGGCGCTCCGGGCCACCGGCTGGTCCGGTGCCGGGGGCAGGTGCTCCTCCTTGCAGAAATTGAACGCGGCGATCGCCTTCTCGGTGGCGGTGAGAGGCCCGTCGGAAAGCGGCAGGCGTCCCTCCGCCGCGCTCGCGACCTGCGCCAGGCTCTGCCGCACCGTCACCGCTGCCACCTTCATGTCCTGCTCGGTCATGTGACCGTCGCCGTGGCTCGCGAAGAGGTCGCCCTTCCAGGTCATCGTCGTGAGGCCGATGGTGGAGTAGAGGTCGTGGGTGCCCTTCTGCCAGGCGGCCCCGCCCCAGGTGGCGGCGTAGTGGCCCGCGGAGAAGGAGTCCTCGAGGAAGTGCAATGCCACACCCTCGGCGAGGAGCGCCCGGCCGCCGAGTTCCGCCTTCTCCGCCTCCGGCGCCGCGTGGTACAGCGCGGCGTAGCGCAGGGCCAGCATGTGGTACTCGGCGTAGAGACCGGTGGCGTTGATCTCGATGCCCGGGGAGAGCACCCGGTCGAGGTACTTGTCGAGGTCCTCCTTGGCCGCCACGGGGGCGCGGGGAAAGAGGAAGTGGGCGTTGTTGCCCTCGGCCCGGGTCAGGTAGCGCGGGTCGACGTACTGCATGGCCAGGTGGGACAGGCTGAGGAAATCGGTCCGCTGGGCCTCGTCCCGGGAGCTCGCGAGCCGCTCCTTCGTCTTGGCCGCGACCCACACCACCTTGACCGCCCAGGGCTCCTTCGCAGCGTCGGACCACAGCTCCGCCGCGGTGCAGGAGTGATCGCCCGCGAGCGCCGGGAAGGAGGCGAAGTCGACGCAGACCTTGTCCCACTCGCCCCTCGGGACATCGGTTGGCTCGGAGCCGGGGTCGACGACCTTCTCGCAGACCTGCTTGCCCCCGATGGCGCGAACTCCCACCCACATCTGGTCGATGGTCTTCTTCTGCGCCGCCGGGAGCTCGCGGAGCGCCTCGGCGGCGATGTCCCGGTGCTCGGGCCAGATCCAGGCAGCCGCCGATGTCGGGACCAGCGTCGTGGCGAGGAGGAACAGGACGGCGAAGGCGAGTCCGGCTCCCGCAGGTCTTGGTTTCATGGGTGTTCCTTCGGTTCGAGTGCGGTCGGACCTCCATCGACGTCGCCGACCCACGCCGCGAGCAGCGTCCAGGTGACTGCCAGCAGCACGGGACCGACGAAGAGCCCGATCACTCCGAGCGCCATGACCCCGCCGATGACCCCCGACAGGATGAGGACGAGCGGAAGATCCGCCCCCTTCTTGATGAGGATGGGTCGAATGACGTTGTCGAGCGTGAGGGCCACGATGGAGATGACGAGAAGGACGGTCCCGCGTCCGACCGCCCCCGACGAGTATAGCCAGATGGTCGCGGGCAACACCACGAGGATCGGCCCGATCTGCGCGATGCACAGGACGAATACGAGCGCCGAGAGCAGGCCCGCCTGCGGGACTCCGGCCAGGAAGAGTCCTGCCGCCGCGAGGATCGTCTGCGCCACCGCGGTGACGATGACACCCAGGGCGACGGCCCGGATCGCCTTGGCGGCGAGCAACCCGGAGTTCTCTCCCCGGTCCCCGGCGAGGCGGCGGAGGAAGCGAAGGACGCCGCGCGCCACGGATTCACCCGACGCGTAGAGGAGGCCCGACACGATCACCATGAGGAGCAGCTGCACGATGGTGGTGCCCACCCCTCCGGCCCTCGCCGCGACCCATCCGGCCAGCTCCTTCGCATGAGGCTCAAGCCTCTCGATCACCGCCTCCGGGTGCCCCGAGTAGGCCTGCCACCTCGCGGCCAGCCGTCCGCCGACGACCGGCACCCGTTCGAGCCAGGAGGGAGCAGGAGGAAACCCCTCGGCACCCAGGGTCCGCAGGGTCTGCCCGATTCTCCCGGCGTTCTCGACGAGCGCGGAGGTTCCGAGCCAGATCGGCGCCGCGATGAGGGCGATCATCGCGGCGGTCATCACCCCGACGGCGAGTCCGCGCCGTCCCCCGAGGCGCGCCTGGAGGCCGATCAGGATGGGCCAGGTGGCGATGACGATGGCCGCGGCCCAGACCACCGAGAGGAGGAACGGGAGCATCACCCAGAGGCTGGACGCGATCATCGCCAGGAGGGCGAGGACACCCAGGGTGATGCGGGCGAGGTCGGTTGCCGGCGGCGGGGAATTCATGGAGGGCCTCGTTGGATGAAGTGCTCCGGATGCTGGCCGACCCGGGCGACCTGCTCCCAGGCCCTGGCGACGACCGTCGTGGGCTCGAGGAGCACGCCGAGGAGACCGAGAGACCGCTCGACCTTGACCGCGAACTCGGGCTCGATCCGCCAGCGCTCCGACATGAAGCCGTCGATCTGCTTGATGCCCCGCTCGGTGTACTGCCCGTTCCGGCACATGTCCCATTCCCCCACCGCACAGCTCGGACAGGGAACGGGATCGGGTCGGCGCACGATCCCCACCACGAGATCGCCCCTCTGGAGACCACCCGAGAGGCCGGGGTCGATGACGCGGCCGAGGGATTCGTGACCGAGCACGAGTTCCCTCCTTCCGGGTGGCGGCCAGCCATACTCGCCGTCCACGATCTCGACGTCCGTGCCGCAGACCCCCACCGCGATGGCCTCGACCAGGACCGATCCGCCGGCAGGGTCCGGCTCCGGGACCTGCGCCAGCCGGGCAGACCCTCGAACCCTCGGCTCTACGGCAATTGCACGCATCGGGCCACCCTTCTCGCTCCGGGATCGACGTGAGGACCTCCTACGCCCCGGCCTTCCTGGCGGCGCCGGCGCCCTTCAGGAACCCCTCCTCCTTGCCCACCTCGAGGAGGCGCTTCGGGTCCATCACGGCGTACATCTGCATGAGCTTGGCCACGACCCCGGTCCAGCCGGTCTGGTGGTTGGCGCCGAGGCCGGCGCCGTTGTCGCCGTGGAAGTACTCGTAGAAGAGGATGCGGTCCCGCCAGTGCGGATCGGCCTGGAACTTCTCGGTATGACCGTTCACGGGACGTCGGCCCTGCTCGTCGCGCAGGAAGATCCGGCCGAGCCGGTCGGAGATCTCCTTGCTCACCTCGAAGAGGTTCATCCGCTTTCCGGAGCCGGTCGGGCACTCGATGGTGAAGCCGTCGCCGTAGTACAGGTAGAACTGCTGGAGCGACCGGATGATGAGCGTGTTCACCGGGATCCAGACCGGTCCCCGCCAGTTCGAGTTGCCGCCGAACATCCCGGTGTTCGACTCGGCCGGGAGGTAGTCCACCCGGTACTCCTTCCCCTCCACGTGGAAGACGTACGGGTTCCTCTCGTGGAACCGGGAGAGCGAGCGGATCCCGTACGGACCGAGGAACTCGTTCTCGTCGAGCATCCTCGTGAGGATCCGCCGGAGCCGCTCGGGGTTGACGAGGGCCACGATCCCCCGTTCGGCCACGCCGAAGTGCCCGGGACCGGTGGGGTGCATGGAGGCGAGCAGCTCCGGCATCCGGCGCCGCCGTTCCTCGATCTTCTCCATCACCCCGGGGAGCCGCTCCCGCTGCGATCGCTCGATCACCGTGGCGGCGCACAGGGGGAGGAGCCCGACCATCGAGCGCACCTTGAGGCGCTTCGCACTGCCGTCCGGAAGCCGCAACAGGTCGTAGTAGAACCCGTCCTCCTCGTCCCACATGCCGTCCTCGCCGGGATGGTTCATGGCCGCGGCGATGAAGTGGAAGTGCTCGGCGAACTTGAAGACCATGTCCTCGTAGGAGGGATCGTGGGCGGCGAGGTCGGCCGCGAGTTCCAGCATGTTCTGGCTGAAGAGCGCCATCCATGCGGTGCCGTCCGCCTGCTCCAGGTGGCCGCCGGTGGGAAGCGGCGAGCTGCGGTCGAAGATGCCGATGTTGTCGAGACCGAGGAACCCCCCCTCGAAGACGTTCTTCCCGAGGCGATCCTTGCGATTCACCCACCAGGTGAAGTTGAGGAGCAGCTTGTTGAAGGCCTCCTTGAGGAACTCGACGTCCGCCTCCCCCTGCAGGGACTTCCCGGTCCGGTGGAGGAAGAGGGTCGCGAAGGCGTGGACCGGCGGGTTCACGTCGCTGAAGTTCCACTCGTAGGCGGGCATCTGCCCGTTGGGGTGCAGGTAGCTCCCCCGGAGCATGAGCGCCATCTGCTGCTTCGCGAAGTCCGGGTCCACCATCGCCAGCGGGAGCGTGTGGAAGGCCAGATCCCACGCCGCGTACCAGGGGTACTCCCACTTGTCGGGCATCGAGATGATGTCCTCGTTCAGCATGTGGT
>JBAVCR010000466.1:0-3697 GCA_049586815.1 Anaeromyxobacteraceae bacterium | reverse complement strand
GCGCTGGCGCGCGAGCCGTCGGCCGTGGAGGCCTCGGTGCGCGAGGTGGTGCGCGCCGCCGGGGTCCCGGTGACGGTGAAGATCCGGGCCGGGTGGGACGACGCGACGGTGAACTGCGTCGAGGTGGCCCGCGCCGCCGAGGCCGGCGGGGCCTCCGCGGTGGCGCTGCACGGGCGCACCCGCGCGCAGGGCTACTCCGGGCGCGCCGACTGGTCCCTCATCCGCGCGGTGAAGGAGGCGGTGGGGATCCCGGTGCTCGGGTCGGGCGACGTCTGGTCGGCCGCCGACGCGCTGCGGATGCGGCGCGACACCGGATGCGACGCGGTGCTGGTGGCCCGCGGCGCCTGCGGCAACCCCTGGATCTTCCGCGACCTGAAGGCCGCCGAGGCCGGAAGGCCCCTGCCCGGCAGCCCGGACCGCGACGACTGGGTGGAGGTGGTGATGCGCCACGTGGAGCTGCAGGTGGAGCACCGGGCGCGGCAGCATGCCGGGGAGGATCGCGCCGCCGCCGAGGGGCACGCGGTGCGGGAGCTCCGCAAGCACCTCCTCTGGTACACCCGCGGCCTGAAGGGGGGCGTCCACTTCCGGCGCGACGCCACCTCGGTCGCCACCGCGCACGGCGTCCGCGAGCTGCTCGATCGCCACTTCCCGGCCGGCGCCCCCTTCGCGTTCGACCCATCCCTCGCCGCCGGCGAGGCCATCGCCGAGTGAGCCGACCGTGAACGAGAACCTGACGCTCGCCCTCTACTCCGGCGCCATCCTGACCGGGTCGCTCGCCGGTGGCGCGCTGCCCCTCCTCGGCAAGCGCGCCCGCAGCGACGCGCTCCTCTCCTTCTCGGCGGGCGTCATGCTCGGCGCCGCCTTCTTCCACATGCTGCCCGAGGCGGTGCACCTGGGCGGACCCGACGTGGTCCCCTGGACGGTGGCCGGCTTCCTCTTCCTCTTCCTGCTCGAGCGCTTCGTGCTGGTCCACGTGTGCGCCGAGCCCGGCCCGTCCGAGCGGCTCCGCGGCCACCCCGCGCCGCCCCCGCACGGGCTCCGGGAGCACGCCGGGCACGACCACGCCCACGAGGCCACCGGCTGCGACGTCCACACCCTCGGCCTCGCCGCCTTCATCGGCCTGTCGCTCCACACCCTC
Source organism: Anaeromyxobacteraceae bacterium (assembly GCA_049586815.1). Taxonomy (GTDB): domain Bacteria; phylum Myxococcota; class Myxococcia; order Myxococcales; family Anaeromyxobacteraceae; genus CAIOAK01. The sequence continues at coordinate 2,559 of JBAVCR010000466.1, read as the reverse complement.
GTGGACGGGTTCGCGCTGGGCGCGGCGCAGAGCGACCCGGCGCTCGGGCTCCTCGTCTTCGTGGCCATCCTGGCCCACAAGATCCCGTCCTCGGTGTCGCTGACCGCGATCCTGCGCGCCGAGGGCTACGGCAACCGGCAGGCGCTCCTCATGAACGCGAGCTTCGCGCTCATGGTGCCGGCGGGCGCCGCGCTCTTCCTCCTGCTCGACCGGGCCATCCACGCCAACCGCTTCACCGCCATCGCGCTCGCGGCCAGCGCCGGCTCCTTCCTGCAGCTCTCGCTCTCCGACATCCTGCCCGACCTGCACCGACGCGGCGGGAGCCGCTGGAAGATCTCGCTCGCGCTGCTCGCCGGGCTGGCCGCGATGTGGCTGCTCAGGTCGTTCGGTCACTCGCACGGCTGAGCGGCAGGCGGACCGAGAAGGTCGTGCCCTGCGCCGCGTCGGAGCGCACCCGGATGCGCCCGCCGTGGGCCGCGGCGATCTGCACGGCGATGTAGAGGCCGAGCCCGAGCCCCTTGCGCCGCTGGGTCCGCTCGTCGGTCCCGCGCTGGAACGGCTCGAAGAGGTTCGCCACCTGCTCCGGCGGGATGGGGGCGCCGGCGTTCGTCACCTCGACCACGGCGTCGCCCGCGTCGCGCCAGCAGGCCGCCTCGACGGCGGTGTCCTCCGGGCTGTACTGCAGCGCGTTCCCGACGAGGTTGGCCACCGCCTGGCCGATCCGGTCGCCGTCCCAGACCCCCTCCACCGGCTCGGGCGCGGTGACCCGGACCGTGCGGCCGGGGTGGGCCGCCTCGCACTCCTCCGAGACGGAGCGGATCAGCGCGGCGAGGTCGGTGCGCCGGGCGTGGAGCTGGATTCCCGGGCCGCCGTGCACCGTGGTGTAGTCGACGAGCGCCCGGATGATGCCGTCCATGCGCCCGGCGGCGCGCAGGATCCGCCCCACCGACCGGGTGCCGCGGTCGTCGAGGGAGCCGCTCGCGAGGAGCTCCGCCGACGCGGTGATGGCCATGAGGGGGCTGCGCAGGTCGTGCCCCACCACGCCGAGCACGTGGCGCCGCGACTCCTCGGCCACCCGCTGCCCGGTGACCTCCTGGACGAGCGCCCCCACCCCGATGATGCGCTCGCCGGCGCTCACCGGGTACGAGACCACGACGAAGGTGCGCTGGGTCTCCCCGGGCACCCGCGGCGGCGCGGTGACGGTGCGCTCGACGATGGGGGAGCCGCCCTCGACGACCCGCTGGAAGTCGCGCACCAGGTCGTCGCGGACCGCGGGCGGCATCGCCTCCCAGAGGCTCCGCCCGAGCAGGGTCGCCGCCGGGGCCTCGTGCAGCGCCGCCAGGTAGTCGTTCACCCGGAGGTAGCGCATGTCCCGGTCGAGGAGCGCGAGCCCCACCGGCGCGGCGCCGAAGAGCGCGTCGAGCAGCGCCGACGACTCGTCGCGCTCCCGGAGCGTCCGGCGCAGCTCGCGGACGAGCAGCTCGCGGGTCTCGGCGGCCTCCTCCGCCTGGGCGCGCATCTCCCGCTGGGCCTCGAAGAGGAGCGCCCGGTCGATGGCCTGGGCGCACTGGTGGGTGAGCGCCTCGATGAAGCCCCGCTCCTCCTCGTCGAAGGAGTGGACCCCGGCCCAGCCCACGCCGAGCGCTCCCACCGGGCGGCCGCGCACGCGGAGCGGCAGGGCCGCCCAGGCGGCGTCGGAGGTGGCGACCCCGGCCGGGAAGAGCGCGGGGTAGCGGGCCCGCAGCTCCGCCGCGGATCCGATCCAGATCGGCTCGTCCCGCAGGAAGGCCTCGTCGAGCGGCGCGCGGAGCGGTCCGGGAGCGCCGTCCCCCTCCGGCAGGGAGCCGGAGTGGTGGCAGACCTCGAGGACGCCGCCCTCCGGGAAGCAGACCGCGGCGGCGCTCGCCCCGAGCACGTGCAGGCCGGTCCCGAAGATGACCCTTGCGACGTCCTGCTCGGTCACGGCTGCCGAGAGGGCCGCGGTCACCTCCTGGAGGCGGGTCATGCGCTCGGCCACCGCCTCGGGGCGCAGGCGGGCCGACCGCTCGGCCTCCGGCACGTCGGGGAGCCGCCCGAGGTCGCGGGCGAGCAGGACGAGGCGGGCCCCCGGCCCCTCCGCGCCGCTCCGGTAGATGGTGAAGTCGGCGTGGCGGGAGGCGCCGGCCACCTCGAGCACCACCGGGATGCGGTAGCGCGGGCGCCCGTCGGCGAGCGCCTCGCGGGCCGCCGCGAAGAGCGCCGGGGAGGCGCGGCGCAGCACCTCGGAGAGGGGACGGCCCGGCACCTCGACGGCGGGGATGCCGGTGAGGGTGGCGAAGGCCGCGTTGGCGCCCTCGCAGACGAGCCCGGACGAGGCGACCAGGATGCCGAACGGGGCGTCCTCCCCGACGGCGCCCATGAGGTCGGACGCGGACGGATTCCGCGGTCGCACGGCAGCCCCAGGCCGCTTCTTTCGTGGCACTCCCACCCGGCGCCATCTTCCCACGCACCCGCGGTGCGCGGCAAAGGGCGCGTCGGCTAGGCGATGCGCAGGAGCGCCGCGAGGGCCCGGTCTCCGCC
>JBAVCR010000465.1:0-2421 GCA_049586815.1 Anaeromyxobacteraceae bacterium | reverse complement strand
GCTCGTCGGCCTCGTGGCGACGGACGCCCTCGCCAGGGCGCTCGCGCACCCGGCCCGCCCCGACGCCCCGGCGTCCCACGTCCACCTGGTCGACGACCGGGCGGTCGCGTACCGCGCCGCGGCCCTGCGACATGCCGCCCCGGTCCCGGTCGACGCCCACCGCCTGCCGGGAGACGGCATCGCCGTCCCGGTCGGAAGGGAACCCGCCGGCGGCGGCCGGGACCTGCTCGCGGCCCGGGTTCCCATCCCCGGGCGGCCCCTCTCGCTCGTGGACGTCCACCCGGTCTCCGAGATCCTGCAGGACGTCCCGTCCGAGTCCGGCTTCGCCAACCTCGCCGTCGCGGTCGCGCTGCTCCTCGGCGCGGTGGTCCTGGGCGTGGTCATGAACGTGCGCTCGCTCGTCCACAGCACCCGGCTCGAGGAGTCGAGCGCGCGGGCGCGGGAGGTGGGAGAGAAGACGGAGGCGCTGGAGCGGGAGTCGGCGGAGAGGCGGCGGGTCGAGCGGTCGCGCGCGGTGCTCGCGAACGCCCTCGAGCAGAGCGCCGACGCGGTGGCGATCGCCGACACCGACCTGCGGGTCGAGCACGTGAACCCGGCCTTCGAGCGGCTCGTGGCCCGCCCGGCGGCGGAGCTGCGGGGAGGGACCGTCCTCGAGGCGATGGGGCCCCGGGCCGGGCCGACCGCCGAGGGGGGCGGGCTCCTCGCCGCGCTGCGGGAGGGGCGCCCGTGGCGCGGGGAGCTCGCCGGGACGCGCGTCGGCGGCGTTTCCTTCGACGCGCGGGTCGCGGCGGCGTCGGTCCGCGACGCGGCGGGGAGGGTCACCCATCACGTCTTCTCCGTCCGCGACGTGACCGAGGAGAAGCGGGAGAAGGAGCACCGCCGTCACGGCCAGAAGCTCGAGGCCATCGGGACGCTGGCCGGGGGCGTGGCGCACGACTTCAACAACCTGCTCACCGCCATCAACGGCTACGCCGCGCTGGGGATCGAGAGCCTCCCTCCGGGCGACCCGCTGCGCGAGGACCTCGAGGAGATCCGGCGGGCGGGCGCCCGGGCCGCCGACCTGACGCGGCAGCTCCTCGCCTTCGGTCGCCGCCAGGTCCTGAAGCCCGAGTCCATCGACCCCGGCGACGTGGTGCTCGGCGTCCAGAAGATGCTGGGGCGCCTGCTCGGCGAGACCGTGCAGCTCGTCACCGACCTCGAGCCCGGGGCCTGGCGCGTCCGCGCCGATCGCGGGCAGGTGGAGCAGGTGCTCGTCAACCTGGCCGTGAACGCCAGGGACGCCATGCCGGGCGGCGGCCGGCTCTCCCTCTCCACGGCCAACGTGGTGGTGAACGAGCGGGAGGCGGCGCGGCACGCCGAGGGCAGGGCCGGGGAGTTCGTGCGCCTGCGGGTCTCCGACACCGGCGACGGGATGCCGCCCGAGGTGCTGGCCAGGGTCTTCGAGCCCTTCTTCACCACCAAGGAGCCGGGGAAGGGGACCGGCCTCGGGCTCTCCACCGTCTACGGCATCGTCCACCAGAGCCACGGCTTCGTGGGCGTGAGGAGCGCGCCCGGCGCCGGGACCACCTTCGACGTCTTCCTCCCGCGGGACACGAGCGTGCAGGCCTCCGAGTCACGGGAGGACGGCAGGGAGACGGGCCGGGAGGCCGCGGGCGAGGTCGTGCTCGTGGCGGAGGACGAGGAGCAGGTCCGCTCGCTCGTGGTCTCACGGCTCGCGGCCCGCGGGTACGCCGTGCTGTCGGCGGCCGACGGCCGGGAGGCGCTCCGGGTGGCCGAGCAGCGGCGCGATCGGATCGACGTCCTCGTCGCCGACGTGGTGATGCCCCGGATGTCGGGTCCGGAGCTGGCGCGGCAGCTTCGCCGCTCCCACCCCGAGACCGCGGCGATCTTCATCTCGGGGTACGCCGAGGAGCCCATCTTCCGGGAGGGAGTGGACCGCGGCGCGGCCTTCCTCTCCAAGCCCTTCGAGGTGGAGGAGCTCTGCCACCTCATCCGCGCCGTCCTCGACCGCCCCGAGCGTCGCGACGGCCCCCGCGGCGGGGCGAATTCTTGCCAGCCTCGTCACCCAGCGTAAAAGGAGAGCATCATGTCCGACCACTCCGACAAGCGGAAGCAGTCGCTCTACTTTCCCGAGGAGATGCTGAACGAGATCGAGCGCGAGGCGCAGCGACTCGACCGCTCGCTCTCCTGGGTCGTGCAGCAGGCCTGGAAGGTCGCCCGGGGCCAGATGGCGCGCATCCCCGGGGTGAACGACCCGCAGCAGCCGGTCGCCTGATCCCGGCCGGAAGGGCGATGCCCCTTCCTCCATCTTTTCGGGTGCTTCGGCCTCGCCCCGGTTAAGAGAGCCCCCCCGGGGACGGGCGAGAGCCCTGCCCGGGGCGGACTCTCGCGTCCGCCACTCGACCCGAGGATGGTGAATGG
>JBAVCR010000464.1:0-2134 GCA_049586815.1 Anaeromyxobacteraceae bacterium | reverse complement strand
CTCTTCCGCCGCCTCGACGCGACCCGTGCCGGGGATCCGGCCGCCGCCCTGGCGCTCGCCGCCGACGACTACCGGGACGGCCCCACCGACCGGGCCGCCCTCGAGGCCCGGCTGCGCAGCGAGGCGGGGACCCCCCGGCCCGACCTGAAGGCCCGGGCCTGGCAGATCCGGGTCGACCGCGACGGCGCCGAGGTGGGGGAGGACCTGGAGGACGCCTCGGGCGGCCGCCCGGTCCGGACCCGCTACCGGCTGGAGCGGCGCGGCGAGCGCTGGGTCTTCGTCTCCGGAATGTGATGGTAGACTCCCCCCCCGCGGGCGGGGCCGACCGGCCAGGGGAGGATCATGGACGACGTTCTCAAGGAGAAGCTGGCGCTCGGCCGCTTCCACTACGTCCGGCGGGAGTACGCCCGCGCCGAGCAGTACCTCACCCAGGTGGTCGAGGGCAGCCCGACCTTCGCCGACGTCTACAACATGCTGGGCGTCTGCTTCCACGACCAGGGGCACTACGCCAAGGCCCAGCGCGCCTTCGAGGCGGCGCTCCGCCTCAACCCGGCCTACACCGACGCGGCGCTCAACCTCGCCATCACCTACAACGACACCGGCCGCTACCGGGAGGCGCAGGAGGTCTACCAGCAGGCGCTCAACACCGCCGGCGCCGCCCCGGGCCAGCTCGACCAGTTCGGCCGCGGCAAGCTCGCCAACATGTACGCCGACATCGGCGAGGTCTACCTGTCCTCCGGCCTCCTCCCCGAGGCCATCGCCGAGCTGCGCCGGGCGCTCGCGCTCTGCCCGAACTTCGTGGACATCCGCGCCCGCCTGGCCGGCGCGCTCCGCGACTCCGGCCGGCGCGACGAGGCCATCGTCGAGTACGAGGAGGTGGTGCGGCAGAACCCGGCGTTCGTGCCCGGGCGCCTCAACCTCGGCCTCTGCCTTTACGCCGCCGGCCGCGTTCCCGAGGCGGCCGACCAGTGGAACGAGGTCCTCCGCATCTCGCCCGGCAACCACAGCGCCGAGCTCTACCTCAAGTTCGCCGGCCTCGATCCCGATGGCGCGCCGCCGGCCGCGCCGCCAGGGCAGGAAAGATGAGCGACAACGTCCCCCGGCTCACCTCGCTCTCGCACGGCGCGGGTTGAGCCTGCAAGATCCGCCCGGCGGATCTGGCGCAGGTCCTGCGCCGCCTTCCGAAGGTCGAGGATGCACGCGCCCTCGTCGGTCACGAGACGCGCGACGACGCGGCCGTGTACCAGCTGTCGCCGACCGAGGCCATCGTCGAGACCGTCGACTTCTTCACCCCCGTGGTCGACGATCCGTACTGGTTCGGCCGCATCGCCGCCGCCAACGCCTTCTCCGACGTCTGGGCCATGGGCGGCCGTCCCATCTTCGCGCTCAACCTCGTCGCCTTCCCGGTGAAGCTGCTCCCCATGGAGCTGCTCGCCGAGATCCTCCGCGGCGGCTCCGAGGCCGCGGCGCTCGCCGGCGCCCCGGTGCTGGGCGGCCACAGCGTCGACGACCCCGAGCCGAAGTACGGCATGGCCGTCACCGGCCTCGTGCACCCCGACCGCGTGCTCCGCAACGTCGGGGCCCGGCCCGGCGACCAGCTCCTGCTCACGAAGCCGCTCGGCTCCGGCATCCTCACCACCGCCATCAAGCGCGGTACCGCCACGCCCGAGCAGGTGGCCGGGGTGACCGCGGTGATGGCCGAGCTGAACCGCGCCGCCGGCGAGGTGCTCGCCGCGAGCGGGGCGGTGACCGCCCTCACCGACGTGACCGGCTTCGGCCTCCTCGGCCACGCCTGGGAGATGGCGGAGGGGTCGAAGGTGACGTTGCGGCTCGACGCCGGCGCCGTCCCCGTGCAGCCCGGCGCGCTCGCGCTGGCCGGGAAGGACGTCGTCCCCGGCGGGAGCAAGGCCAACCTGGAATGGGTCGCGCCCCACGTCCGCTTCGCGGAGGAGGTCGAGCGGCCGCTCCGGCTCGTCCTCGCCGACGCCCAGACGAACGGCGGCCTCCTCGCCGCGGTCCGCGAGGACCGCGTCGCGACCGTGGTTCGGCTGCTCGCCGACCGCGGCATCGCCGCCGCGCACGTCGGCGAGGTGCGGGCGGCGCCGGACGGGCCCGTCATCGAGGTGGCCGGGGC
>JBAVCR010000463.1:0-2786 GCA_049586815.1 Anaeromyxobacteraceae bacterium | reverse complement strand
ACCGAGCTCCCCGTGCTCGGCGTGCCGCTCGCCGCGAGCGACCTCCAGGGGCTCGACGCGCTCCTCGCCACCGCCCAGATGCCGGGCGGCGTGCCGGTGGGTACGCTCGCCGTCGGCAAGGCCGGGGCGAAGAACGCCGGGCTGCTCGCCGCCCGCATCCTGGCCCTCTCCGATCCCGAGCTGGCCGGGAAGGTCCGCGAGCAGCGCGCCCGCATGGCGCGCGAGGTCGAGGCGAAGGACGCCGCGCTGCAGGCGCGGCTCCAGGCCGACAGGAAGGCGTGACGCGGCTCGACCGCTATCTCGCCCGCGAGATCCTGCTGCCGTTCGCGGCGGCGCTCCTCTTCCTCACGCAGCTCCTCCTCGCCTCCCAGCTCCTCGCCCAGGCCGACGTGCTCTTCGGCGGCGGCGTGTCGCCCTGGGACGTGCTGCGCATCCTCGCCGACCTCGTCCCGCACCTGCTCGAGTACGTGCTCCCGGTGGCCTTCCTGCTCGGCGCCGTGCTCGGGGTCGGGCGGCTCGCCGAGGATCGCGAGGTGGTGGCGCTCTCCTCGGTGGGCGTCTCGCCGGTGACGCTGGTGCGGGTGCCGCTCCTCCTCGGGGGGGCGGTCTCGGCGATCGCGCTCCTCGTGGCCATGGTGATCGCTCCGGCCGGGCTGCGCGACGCCCGGCAGCGGGTCGACGACGTCATCCGGCAGAACCTCCAGGGGGAGATCCGGCCCGGCGTCTTCTACGAGGACATCCCGGGCATCACGCTCTACGCCGCCCGCGTCGGCAAGGACGGCTTCGGCGACGTGCTCATCGCCGACCGGACGAACCCGTCCGCACCGGTGGTCACCTTCTCCCGGTCCGGCCGGCTCACCGAGGGACCCGGGGGCGGGCTGCGCCTCGTCCTCGAGCAGGGGGAGATCCACCGGGAGGAGCCCGGCGCCCGGGACTACGTCGTGGCCCGCTTCGACCGCGCCACCGCCGACCTGGGGATCGGCACCACCGTGGGTGCCCGGAACTCGCTCTCGAACAACGCCTTCGAGCTCCGCCCCGGCGAGATCCTCCAGCGGATCCGGAAGGGGACGCCGGTCGACCAGCGCTACTGGGAGACCTTCCTTTGGCGGCGGTTCGCCGTGCCGCTCGGTATCCTGGCGCTCGGGCTCCTCGCCGTCCCCATCGCCTCCCTGCGCCGCGGGGGACGGGCCGCGGGATACGGGGTGAGCCTGCTCGCCATCGTCGCGTACTACGCGCTCCTCCGGTTCGGGGAGGGGTTGGGGCACGACGGCCAGCTGCCCCCGTGGCTGGCGGCCAACCTGGCGAACCTGGTGGTGGCGGCGGTGGCGGGGGGGCTTCTCGCGGTGCTCGCCCGCAAGGGAACGGGGGCCGTGCGGTGACGCTCTTCCTCCACCTGGCCCGCCGCGCCCTCCTCGCCTTCCTGGGAGCGCTCACGGCCGTCGTGGTGCTCTTCCTCGCCGTGGAGTTCGCCGAGGGGGTGAGCCTGTTCCAGGGAGAGGGGGCCTTCGAGGCCGCGGTGCAGGTCTACCTGCTCCGCGCCGCGGCGGTGGCCTGGCAGACGGCGCCCGCCGCCATGCTACTCGCCGCCTCGCTCACGGCGACGGGGATCCGCAAGACGCGGGAGTACGACGCCATGCGGTCGCTCGGGCTCGGACCCTGGCGGGTGGCCGCTCCGGTGCTCGCGGTGGCGCTCGCCGTCGCCGGCGGGATGGTGATCTTCGACGACCTCGTGGCCGCCGGTGCGGCGGCCCGGGCCGACGAGATCAAGGCGGCGCGCGGGAAGGGGACCCTCGCCTGGAGCCGCTGGCAGGAGCGGAAGACCTGGTTCCGGGGCAAGGACGGCCGGCGCATCTACGAGCTGCGCGCGGCGGGTCCCGACGGGTCCTTCGAGCGCGTCACCATCCTCGACGTCGGGCCCGGGTTCCGCCTCGCCCGCCGGGTCGACGCGGCGCGGATGACGCCCGGCCCCGGGGGCCGGTGGATCCTGGAGGACGTCGAGGAGCGGCGGTTCGGCGACGGGGGCGAGATGGCGCTCGAGCGCGTGCCCCGGCGCGAGTACGCCTTCGACGAGGACCCCATGGCCTTCGCGGTCCGTCCAGGGTGGCCGGCGCAGATGCGCAGGGCCGTGCTGGCCGAGCAGGTGGCGGTCCGCGCCCGCCTCGGCCTGGCCACCTCCGAGTACGCCCTCGAGTGGCACCGGAAGCTCGCCTACCCGTTCGCAGCGGTGCCCGCGGCGCTCCTCGCCCTCGCGCTCGCGCTGCGGCGCAACCGGAAGGGTTTCGTGACCGCCTCGCTCGTCGAGGCGGTGGCCGTCTCGCTCGCCTTCTACGGGATGCAGGGGCTCGCCTGGTCGCTCGCCCGTTCCGGCCGCCTGCCTCCCGGCGCGGCGGCATGGCTTCCCGACGCCGTCTTCGCCGTGGCCGGGCTCTGGGCGCTCCGGCGCTGGAGGTGACGCGCGTGGCCCGGACCACACGGGACGTGGAGGTGGCCGCCGCGGCGCTGCGCGCGGGCGAGCTCGTCGTCTACCCGACCGAGACGTTCTACGGGCTGGGCGCGCTGGCCACGCTGCCCGCGGCGCTCGAGCGGCTCACGGCCGCAAAGCTCCGCCCGGAGGGGAAGCCGCTCCCGCTCGTCGCGGCCGACCCCGCGGCCGCGTTCGCCCTCTGGGCCCGGGCGCCGGACGAGGCCCGGCGACTCGCCGCGCGGTTCTGGCCGGGACCGCTCACCCTCGTCGCGCCGGCGGCCGCGGGACTGCCCCGGTCGCTCGTCCAGGACGGTGGGGTGGG
>JBAVCR010000462.1:0-1773 GCA_049586815.1 Anaeromyxobacteraceae bacterium | reverse complement strand
GGTGTGGGCGCCGAAGGGCGCCCACTCCACGAGCAGGTCGATGCCGAGGGGCAGCGAGGCCGCCGCGCCGAAGGCCACCTGCCAGTGGGAGACGTCGGTGCCGGTGGTCGACGCCCCGCCGAGCGTCCAGAAGACCGGGCCGCCGAAGACCTTGGCGCCCACGTAGGGCGCGATCACCCCGGCGATGGACTTCCCCACCGAGGCCGAGAGCCCGGCGTCGATCGAGGTGAGCGGGGCCGAAGTCCCGTCCGGCGCGACGGTCCGGACCCCCGACGCGGCCAGGCTCGCCGAGAGCGCCACGAAGGGCCAGGGGCCCGTGCCGTCGACGGCCATCCAGGTGGCGCCGAGCCGGGCGAGCCAGCCCGGGTCCATGCGGTAGTCGATCCCAGCGGCCTGGATGCTGCCGGAGACCACCGCGCCCGCGCCGGCGGAGACCGTCCAGTCCTTCCCGAGCTGCCGGGAGAGCGAGACGGCGACAGAGCGCTGGTCGAAGGGGGCCGTGACGTCGCCGAAGCGCAGCTCGGACGAGAGCCAGCCGTAGGCGGCGGCCACCCGCCAGACCGGGCTCGGCGCCCGGGCCGCGGTCGCGGTTCCGCCCCGGGCCGGCGCCTCCCCGTCCTCGTCGCACATGCTCCTCGCCAGCGCCGTGGGACCCACGGGCGCGGAGACGCCTCAACCGAAGGCGTCGCGCGGCCAGGCGATCGCGGCCGCCGCGAGGAGCAGCGCGGGGAGGACCCGGGAAGGGAGCCGCACGGCTACTTCACCAGGATCTGGGCCTTGATGAGGTCGGCCACGAGCGAGGAGGCGAGCGACTGCGCGGCGCTCTGGCCGTCCTGCACGTTGAAGGTGTTGGAGTTGCCGCTCCAGACCAGCGCCTCGGGATTGACCGAGTAGACGTTGGTGTCGGCGACGACGTTCGTCTCCTCGGTCATGTAGCCCGGGGAGTACACGGCGCCGTAGCCGTAGCCGTAGGCGCCGTACCAGCCGCCGTAGTAGGGGGCGGGCGGGACGTAGGCCACGGTGGGCGGCACGTACTCGGCGGTGGTCTGCTTGTTGAGCCGCTGCACGATGACGAGGTCGACCTGGTTGTCGAGCACGTACTGCTGGACCTTCTCCTTGTCGAGCTGGCCCGGCGGGAAGACGCTCGCGGCGGTGGCGGCCTGGAAGCCCTTCGCGATGAGCGCCTGGGCCATCGCGTTCTCGAACTGCACCCGGTACATGTCGTTCGGGATGACGGCGATGACGAACACCCGGTTGACGGGTCGGGAGCGGTAGTTGGGGTCGCGCCAGGTCTGCACGAGGTTCGTGGTGGTGCAGGAGGAGAGGATCGCCACGGCCAGCAGCGGGGCGGAGGCGCGGAGCAGGTGCTTCATGGGGGACCCTTTCTCTTCGACGGCGGCGAGGCCGCCCGGTGTTGGCAAAACCAGGCAGGCATCCTAGTCGAGCGCGGGCCGGGGAACCCGGCAAAGTGGGAGCGGCGCCTCGTCAGGGTACCCGGGCCCGCACCAGGTTCACCTCGAGTGGCCCGTTCCAGAGCCGGTGCGTCCATTCGGGGCGGAGGCCCAGGTTCCGCTCCAGGAGCGGGTTTCCGGAGAGGACGAGCAGGTCCCAGCCGTGGAAGCGCCGGAAGGCCTCGCCGAGCCCCCGGTAGAACCCGGTCAGCTGCAGCGGCTGGCCGCCGATGCGCTCGCCGTAGGGCGGGTTGGTGCAGAGGAAGCCGTGCTCGGCCCCCGGCTGCGCGTCCCGGGCGTCGGCCTGCGCGATCTCCACGTC
>JBAVCR010000461.1:0-5839 GCA_049586815.1 Anaeromyxobacteraceae bacterium | reverse complement strand
CCTCAAGAACGTCTTCTGCCTGGCGGCCCGCTCGGAAGCGACGCTCGGGCCCCACGTGGGCGACCTCGAAGGTCTGGAGACGCTCCGCTCCTTCGAGGAGTCGGTGGAGCGGCTGGAGCGCTTCCTGCGCATCCGGCCGGAGCTCCTCGCCCACGACCTCCACCCCGACTACCTCTCCACCCGCTACGCGCTCGAGCGAGCCCGGCGAGAGGGCATTCCCGCGGTCGCGGTGCAGCACCACCACGCCCACGCCGCCGCGGCCATGGCCGAGCACGGCCTCGAGGGCCCGGTGCTCGCCCTCACCTGGGACGGCACCGGACTCGGCACCGACGGCACGGCCTGGGGCGGCGAGCTGCTCCTCGCACGCCGGGACGGGTTCGACCGGCTCGCCACCTTCCGCCCCATCCCGCTGCCGGGCGGCGACCGGGCGGTCCGCGAGCCCTGGCGCATCGCGCTCGTGGCGCTCGACCAGGCCTTCGACGGCCGCGCCCCGGAGACCGGGCTCCCGGTCCTCGACGGGGTCCGCCCCGCCGACCGGGAGGTGGTGCGGCGGATGGTGGCCGCGGGCGTGAACACCCCCCGGGCCCACGGCGCGGGGCGGCTCTTCGACGTGGTGGGCGCGATCGCGCTCGGGCGCGGCGTCTCCCGCTACGAGGGGCAGGTGGCCATCGCGCTCGACGGCGCGGCCGACGACGGCGAGGACGGGCGCTATCCCTTCTCGATCGACGCGGGGTCGGACCCGTGGCAGCTCGACTGGCGCCCCATGGTCCGGGCCGCCGCCGAGGACGTGCGGCGCGGGGTGGCCGCCGGAACCGTCTCGATGCGCTTCCACCGCACCCTCGCCGCGGCCGCCGCCGAGGTCGTCCGGATGGCCGCGGAGCGCCACGGAAGGCTCCCGGTGGTCCTCACCGGCGGGGTCTTCCAGAACGCCCGGCTGGCCGCGCTCACACTCCACGAGCTTCGGGGGCGTTTCGATGTATACCTCCCCGGTCAGGTACCTCCGGGGGATGGCGGAATCGCCCTCGGGCAGGCGGTCGTGGCGTCCGCGACCTCCACGACCTGACGGGAGATTCACGACATGTGTCTTGGCGTTCCCGGGAAGGTCCTCTCCATCTCCGACGACGGGCTGTCGGCCCAGGTGGACTTCTTCGGCGTGCAGAAGGAGCTCCGGCTCGACATCGTCGACGTGCCGGTCTCGGTGGGGGACTACGTCCTCAACCACGTCGGCTTCGCCATCCGCCGCATCCCTCCCGAGGAGGTCGGCGAGACGCTGGCCCTCTTCGACCAGATCCTGAAGGAGGCGGCCCAGGACGACCTCATGGCCGAGGACGTCCGCGGGGAGATGGAGGCCGGGCGTCCGCCCGGTGGCGGCGGTCGTGGCTAGCGCGTTCGACGAGCTCAAGTTCCGCGACCCGGAGCGGGCCCGCGCCCTCTCCACCGCGCTCGCCCGCGAGGTCGAGGCGGCCGGCCGCACCATCTCGCTCATGCACGTGTGCGGGAGCCACGAGCAGGCCATCGCCCGCTTCGGGCTGCGCGCCGTCTTTCCCCGCCACCTCGACGTGATCATGGGGCCGGGCTGCCCGGTCTGCGTGACCGACACCCCCGAGGTGGACGAGGCGGTCGCCCTCGCCGCCCAGGGCGCGCGGGTCTGCACCTACGGCGACATGCTGCGGCTCCCCGGCACGGTGAAGTCGCTCGCCGACGCCCAGTCGGACGGCGGCAACGTCGAGGTGGTCTACAGCGTGGCCCAGGCGGTCGACCTGGCGCGGAAGCACCCCACCGAGCAGGTGGTCTTCTTCGCGAGCGGCTTCGAGACCACCGCGGTGGCCACGGCCGCCGTCATCCTCTCGGGCGTCCCGGAGAACCTGTCCTTCCTCTCCTCGCACAAGTACGTCCCGGCGGCGATGGACGTGGTGAGCGAGATGAAGGAGACGAACATCGAGGGCTTCATCGCCGCCGGCCACGCCGCCACCATCACCGGCTGGGGCATCTTCGAGCCCTTCGCGGCCCGCACCCGGACCCCCGTGGTGGTGGCCGGCTTCGAGCCGCTCGACGTGCTGGCCGCGGTCCTCGAGCTCGTGCGCATGGTCCGCGCCGGTCGCCCCGAGGTGATGAACTGCTACCCGCGCTGCGTCTCGAAGGAAGGCAACGGCCCGGCCCTCGAGAAGCTCTGGAAGGTGTTCGACGTGGTGGGCGGGAACTGGCGCGGCATCGCGCGGGTGCCCCGCGGCAACCTGGAGCTCCGCAAGGAGTGGGACCACCTGAACGCGCGCCACCGCTTCCGCATCGACACCGCCGCCGTGGGCGGCAAGTCGCGCAACGTGCTCGCCGACCGCTGCATCTGCGGGCGCATCATGGCCGGCCTCGCCCGCCCCTCCGACTGCGGGCTCTTCGGCAAGGAGTGCCGCCCCGACTCGCCGGTGGGGGCCTGCATGGTCTCCTCCGAGGGCTCGTGCAAGATCTGGCACGTCTACGGCGGGCCTCCCGACCTGAAGGAGGTGGCCTGATGTCCGGCGGCAAGGTCACCATGAAGCACGGCGCGGGCGGGCGGGCCATGCGCTCGCTCATCGAGGAGGTGTTCCTCGGTCTCGCGTCGCCGGTGGACGGCATCGGCCTCGCGGCCCTCGACGACGGTGCGGCCATCCGGGTCGGCGACCGCTGGCTCGTCCTCACCACCGACTCGCACGTGGTCCACCCCATCTTCTTCCCGGGCGGCGACATCGGCCGGCTGGCGGTCTCGGGCACGGTGAACGACCTCGCCATGATGGGCGCCACCGAGCCGCTCGCGCTCACCTGCGCGGTGGTCCTCGAGGAGGGGTTCCCCCGCGACGATCTGGTCCGCATCCGCGACTCGATGCTCGCGGCCAGCCAGGAGGCCGGCGCCCCCATCGTCACCGGCGACACCAAGGTGATGGGGCACGGCGAGGTGGACGGCATCGTCCTCAACACCGCCGGCGTGGCCCTCACCGACCGGGTGGTGACCGACGCCGGGCTCCGCGTCGGCGACCGGATCATCGTCACCGGCAGCATCGGCGACCACGGCATGGCGGTCATGGTGAAGCGCCACGCGCTCGGCATCGAGGGCGACCTCCGCAGCGACGTGGCCCCGGTGAACGGCCTCGTCCGCGCCGCGCTGCTCGCCGGCGGCGACGACGTGGTGGCGCTGAAGGACCCCACCCGCGGCGGCCTCGCCTCGGTGCTGCACGAGATGGCCGGGAAGGGCGGCGTGGGCGTGCTCCTCGACGAGACCGCGGTGCCGGTGAACCCGGAGGTCCGCGCGGCGAGCGAGGTGCTCGGCATCGACCCGCTCGTGGTGGCCAACGAGGGCAAGGCGGTCATCGGGGTCCGCCCCGGCGCCGTCGACCGGGTGCTGGCCGCGCTGCGCGCCCACCCGCAGGGACGGCGCGCCGCGGTGGTGGGAACGGCCATCGCCGAGCGGCAGGGCCAGGTCGTCCTCGACACGGGGTTCGGGCGGCGGCTCCTCGCCGAGCCGGACGGCGAGCCCCTCCCCCGGATCTGCTGAGGCCGTCCGTGCACGAGTACTCGCTGGTGCAGTCGCTGGTCGGTCGCGTCGAGGCGGAGGCCCATTCCCGGAAGGCCACCGCCGTGCACCGGCTGGTGGTCTCGGTGGGGGAGCTCGCCGGCCTCGACCCGGAGCTCTTCCAGACCGCCTACGACACGTTCCGGGCGGGAACCATCTGCGAGCGCGCCACGCTGGAGATGAGGCGGGTCCCGGCGCGCTGGGCCTGCACCGCGTGCGGGCGCGAGATCCCGCGGGGCGAGGTCCTCACCTGTCCCGCCTGCGAGCTGCCGGCCCGGCTGGCGCCGGGCGGCGACGAGATCCTGCTCGAGACCATCGAGATGGAGGTGCCCTGATGTGCACGACCTGCGGTTGCGGCGACACGAGCCTCGTTCCCGTCGACGTCCACGAGAAGATCCTGGCGGGCAACGACCGGGTGGCCCGGCACAACCGGGAGCACTTCGCCGCCTCGGGCGTGCTGGCGCTCAACCTCATGGGCTCCCCCGGCGCCGGCAAGACCGCGCTCCTCGAGGCCACCCAGAAGGCGTCGGGCGGGCGCTGGAGGCTCGGCGCGGTCTCGGGCGACCTCGCCACCGACAACGACGCGCGCCGGCTGGAGAAGGCGGGCATCCCCTCGAAGGCCATCACCACCGGCCAGGGCTGCCACCTCGACGCCGAGCTGGTGCACAACGCGCTGCACGGGTTCGCCTGGAAGGACCTCGACGTCTTCTTCATCGAGAACGTGGGCAACCTGGTCTGCCCGGCCGTCTACGACCTCGGGCAGGCGGCCAACGTGGTGGCGCTCTCGGTCACCGAGGGCGAGGACAAGCCCCTCAAGTACCCGGTGATGTTCAAGGGGGCCGACCTCGTGCTCCTCACGAAGTGCGACCTCCTCCCGCACCTCGAGGTCGACGTGGCGAAGATCCTGGACGGCCTGCGCCGGGTGATGCCGCGCCCCGAGTTCATCCAGGTCTCGGCGCGCACCGGAGAGGGCATGGACGCCTGGGTGCGCTGGCTCGAGGCGCGCCGCGCCGGCCTTCCCCGCGGCACGGGCGGCGTGCACGTCCACTCGCACGAGCACCCGCACGTCCACGCCCACGCCCACGAGCACCGGCACGCCGACGGGACGGTCCACGCACACGCGCACGGGCACGAGCACGCCCACGGGCACCTGCACGCCCCGGGCGGCGAGGAGGACCACGCGCACGGCGGGGCCGACCACGCCCACGGCACCGGCAGCGGGCACGACCACGGGCACGGCCCGGCGAGCTAGGGAGCGGGCACGAGCGGCAGCTCGGCCTCGAACGAGACGTTCCAGCCCGGGCGCGGCACGAGCGCGATCCTCCCGCCGTGGGCCTCGGCGACGAGGCGGCACAGGTAGAGCCCGAGCCCGGCGTTGTCCCATCCCCGCGCGAGGGTGACGTCCTTCTCGAAGAGGTGCCCGGCGATCCGCTCCGGCACCGGCGGGCCCCCGTTCCGCGCCGCGAGATGCAGCACCCCGTCCTCGACCCGCGCCAGCACGGCCACCGGGTCGCCGGCACGGACGTGCCGGAAGGCGTTCGCGAGGAGGTTGTCGAGGAGGCGGCGCAGGAGCGGCCCGTCCACCTCGACCGTCGCGTCGGGCGCCTCCCAGGAGAGCCGCGCCGAGACCTCGCGCGCCCGCACCTCGGCGCCGCGGACCACCCCTTCGACGAAGGCGCGGACCGGCACCGGGGCCCGGTCGGCGCGGAGGCCCTTCTCGAGGCGGGAGACGACGAGCAGGTCGCCGACCATGTCCGACAGGCGCCGGACCTCCTCCCGAGCGATGTCCCACGACTCGCGCGCCACGGGCTGGCCTTCGGGCGGACGGCCCATGGCCTGGAGCGCGAGGGAGACGGTGGCGAGCGGACCGCGCAGGTCGTGGACGATGAGCTCGGAGAGCACCTCGGCCCGGATCTGGGCCTCTCGGAGCGCCTCCGAGGCCCGGCGCAGCTCCATCCCGTGGGCGCGCGCCGCCGCGGCCGCCGCGGCCTCGGCGGCGGTGCGAACGGCCAGGTCGACCATGCGCATCCCCGCCCAGGTCACGGCGACGGCGAAGGCGGCGAAGGTGACGAGGACGAGGACGCCGCCCGAGCCGCCGAGCCCGGCGCGCCAGACGACCGCTCCCAGGAAGGCGAGGGCCACCGCCCCGAAGGCGGCCACGGTGGATCGCGGCAGGGTGACGGCCGCGAAGAGGAGCACGAGCTCGAAGGCGCCCATGAAGTAGGCCACCGCGGCCTGCCCGTCCGGGCCGCCCGCCGCGCGCCAGGCGCCCAGGAACACGGCGGCGAAGTCGGACGC
>JBAVCR010000460.1:0-1915 GCA_049586815.1 Anaeromyxobacteraceae bacterium | reverse complement strand
GTCCCCACCACGAGGGCGCAGTCGGCGACCGCGTCGTCGAGCGAGGGGAAGGCCCGGACCGCGTCGAGCAGGTCCTCGGCACCCACCGCCATCCGGCGCATGGCCTCCCCGTCGAGGCGCCCGGGGTCGACGAGCGCCCAGTCGGCGTGGCCGAAGTTGCGGAGCACCCGCGCCGCCGCCCCCACGTTCTCCGGGACGCGGGGGCGCACCAGCACGAACCTCACCGGGAGTGGACCACGCCCCCGGCCCGCCCGCTCCGGGCCCGGCACTACCCGCCGTCGGAGCCCGGGGCGTCGGCGTCCGCCTCTTCGACGTCCGGCCCGGTGGGCAGCGTGGCCATCGCCTTCTTCACGTACTCCTGGTGCTGGACCTCCTCGGCGCGCAGCTCCTCGAAGAGCTTGCGCACGTCGGGGTCCTTCACGTGGCGGAGGGCGTCGTCGAAGTAGGTGAAGGCCTTCTTCTCCCCCTCCAGCGCGACCTCGAGCGCCTGGCGGGGCGACATGAAGACCCGCGGCTGGCCGCGATCGGGGGCCTCGACGTCGTCGAGCGCGTCTGCGCTCACCGTGGAGGGCGCGTTCCCGAAGAGCTTCTGGCGACGGGCCACGAGCTCGCCCTTGTGCTTGGCCTCGTAGCCCGCCATGTTCTTGAACACGTCGCTGGCGTCGCCCTTGTAACGGCCGCCGACGAGCTTCGTGAACTCGTCGTAGCGCGCCTGCGCCTCCTCCTCGATGAGGATGGCGAGGTCGAGGGCGTCCTTCAGGCTCAGCTGCGCGAAGTCGATCTTCTGGGCCATGTTCACTCCTGGGCGCGGTTGTGGATGAGGTGGATCCTCAGCTAATGCTGGACGCCGCGGATTGGCTAACGCTTCGTTGGCACCCTTTTGGGTGCAAGGGGTCGGGATGGCGTCGTCGACGACGGGAGCGGTCCTCTTCCGGCGCGAGCCCCGGGTGGCCCGCCTCCACGATCCACGCCGGGGATTCGCCCTCTCCGACGTGGAGAGCGAGATCCGCTACGACCCCCTCACCGGCGAGTCGTCGCGCATCTGCCACTTCTCCCTGCCCGCGGCCCCGCCTCCGGACATCTCCGCCGTCGTCGAGGCCCGCCGCCCCGGCTGCCCCTTCTGCCCGGGCCGGGTGGACTCGGTCACCCCGCGGTTTCCCGACGCGCTCGTTCCGGGCGGGCGCTTCCACCGCGGCGAGGCGGTGGTGTTCCCGAACCTGTTCCCCTACGACGAGCTGTCGGCGGTGGTCGTCCCGGGACCTGCGCACGACGTCGCGGCCGGCGACGTGCCGGAGGCGCTCGTCGTCTCGGCCGTGACCGCGGCCCGCGACTTCCTCGCCGCCACCCTCCCCCGGATCGGCGGGGACCTCCTCGGGCTCGTCACCTGGAACCACATGCCGCCGGCGGGGGGCACGCAGATCCACCCGCACCTGCAGGTGGTCGGGACCTCCGAGCCGGGAAACGCCATCCGCCGGGAGCTCCTCGCGGAGTCGGCGTGGCTCGCCGCCCACGGGAGCCCCTTCGCTCCCGACCTGCTCGCCGCCGAGGAGGCCGCAGGGCGGGTGGTGGGGCGGACCGGCCCGTGGACCTGGCACGTGCCCTTCGCCCCCACCGGGGTGCTCGGCGACTGCCGGGCGACGCTGCCAGGCAAGGCGACAGTGCTCGAGCTCGACGACGGCGACGTCGCCGCCTTCGCGGCGGGGCTGAGGCGCGCGCTGCGTGGCTTCGCCGCCGCGGGGCTCTGGAGCTTCAACCTCACCTTCGTTCCCGATCGGGGAGGCGAGCGCTCGGGGCGGCACGCGCTCTCGGCCCGCCTGCTGCCGCGGCTCTGGATCGACCCCGCGCTGCACGCTCCCGACGCCAACTACCTGCACCTGCTGCTCGGCGAGCGCTTCTCGATGGCCTGGCCCGAGGA
>JBAVCR010000459.1:0-8866 GCA_049586815.1 Anaeromyxobacteraceae bacterium | reverse complement strand
GCCGGCGCCCTTCGCTTTCCTGGATTAGGTTGGGACGACCATGGTCGAGCACCTGCTCATCGCCCTCGTCGTCCTCCTCGTCGCCGCCAAGCTGGGCGGCGCCCTCGCCGAGTCGCTGGGACAGCCGGCCGTGCTGGGCGAGCTCCTCGCAGGGGTGGGGGTGGGGGCGCTGCCGCTCGTGGGGCTGGGGCAGCTCGCCTTCCTCGGCACCGACCCCGTGGTGGACGCGCTCGCCGACCTGGGCGTCATCCTGCTCCTCTTCGAGGTGGGGCTCTCCACCCGCCTCGCCGACCTCATGAAGGTGGGGTGGTCGGCCCTCCTCGTCGCCACCGTCGGCGTCGTCGCGCCCATGGTGCTCGGCTACTTCGTCGGGGTCTGGCTGCTCCCGGACGCGCACCTCTACGTCCACCTCTTCCTCGGGGCCACGCTCTCCGCGACCAGCGTGGGCATCACCGCCCGGGTGCTCCAGGACATGGGGAAGGTGAAGACCTCCGAGGGGCAGATCATCCTCGGCGCCGCCGTCATCGACGACGTCATGGGGCTCCTCGTCCTCGCCGTCATGGTGGGGCTGCTCGGCGGCAAGGGCACCTCCACCGGTGTCACCGCCGCCATCGTCACCGCCAAGGCCGTCGGGTTCATCCTGGGCGCGCTGGTCCTCGGGCGCTGGCTCGCGCCGAAGCTCTTCCGGCTCACCGCCCGGCTGCGCGGCCGCGGCGTGGTCTTCACGGCCGCGCTCGTCACCGCCTTCGTCCTCGCCCTCGCCGCCCACCTGGCCGGCCTCGCCCCCATCGTGGGCGCCTTCGCGGCGGGCCTCGTCCTCGAGGGCGTTCCCTTCGACGAGCTCCTCCCGGAAGGGGAGAGCCTGGAGCACCTGCTCGTCCCGCTCTCCAGCCTCCTCGTCCCCGTCTTCTTCGTCCGCATGGGGCTCCGCGTGAACCTCCCGGAGCTCGCCGGGGGCTCCGTGCTCCTCGCCGTCGCCCTCACCGTCGTCGCCATCCTGGGCAAGCAGGCCTGCGCCCTCGCCGTGGTGACCCGCGGCGTCGACCGCATCGCCGTCGGTCTGGGCATGATTCCCCGGGGCGAGGTGGGGCTCATCTTCGCCGGCATGGGGCTCGACATGATGCTGCAGGGGAAGCCCGTGCTCGGCAACGGGGAGTTCGCGGCCGTGGTGGCCATGGTGATGCTCACCACGGTGGTGACGCCGCCGCTCCTGCGCTGGCGCCTGGCGCGGGTCCACGCGATATCGGGCCCGGTCGGGCCGGCCAGCGTCACCTAGAGCCTCCAGGCCCTCCACGCCCGGGCCCGTCCCACAGGCGCCCACCATCCCGGCAGGGGCGCCTGCCCGTCCGTCCACGCGGCGACCCGCGACCCCGGGTGTAGGATCGCCGCAGGAACGCGCGTGGACCCCTACGAACCCCTCCTCTCGCTCGGCCTCGCCGTCGTCGCCGGACTGCTCATCGGCCTCGAGCGGGAGCAGTCCGCGCCCGTCGAGAAGACGGGGGACTCCTTCCTGGGCGGCGCCCGGACCTATCCGCTCGTGGCCCTCGCCGGGGCCCTCTCCGCGCTCGCGGGGCGCCATTTCGGCGCGCTGGTGGTGGTCGCCGCCTTCGCCACGGTGGTGGTCTTCCTCGTCGTCGCCTACGTCGACGTCGTCCGGCGCGGGGCCGACCGCGGCATCACCTCCGAGGTGGCCTTCGTCATCGCCTTCCTTCTCGGCGTTCTCGCGGTCTCGGCCGACGTCATCCCGCAGGGCGGTCGCCGGGTCTTCACCGTCCTCGGCGCCGCGGTCGCGGTGACGGCGCTGCTCTCCTCGAAGCCGGTGGTCCAGCCGCTCATGCGCCGCGTCTCCCGCGAGGACGTGGTGAGCGTCGTCAAGTTCCTCATCGTGGCGCTGCTGCTCGTCCCCTGGCTCCCCGACCGGGACTTCGGGCCGCTCGGGGCGCTCAACCTCCGCACCATCGGCTGGATGATGCTGCTCGTCGCCGGCGTGAGCTTCGTGGGTTACGCCGCCACCCGGATGCTCGGGCCGGAACGGGGCCTCACCGTCACCGGGCTCGTGGGAGGGCTCGTCTCCTCCACGGCGGTGACGCTCGCCATGTCGTCCCGCTCGAAGGGGAACGCGGCCATCGAACGCCCCGCGGCGCTGGCCGTGGTGCTCGCCTCCTCCATCGTCTTCGTCCGGGTGCTCGTGGTGGTGGCCTTCGTCGACTTCCCGCTCGCCCGCACGCTCGCCGTCCCCATGCTCTCCATGGCCGTGGTGGGGCTCGGCGCCTGCGCGGTCCTCTACCGGGGCTCGATGGCGCAGGGGAAGGGGGAGCCGATCCAGCTGAAGAACCCGGTCAGCCTCTCCTCGGCCTTCGAGTTCGCCCTCATCTTCGCGGCGGTGCTGGCCGGCTCCAAGGCGGCGAGCCACTACCTCGGGTCGGCGGGCGTCTACGGCGCCGCCATCCTGGCCGGGTCCACCGACATGGACGCCATCGCCCTCTCCATGGCCGAGCTGGCCGGCAACCAGGTTCCCCTGGCCGTGGCCGCCACCGCGGTGGTGCTGGCCGGCTTCACGAACACCATCGTGAAGGGCGGCATGGCGGTGAGCCTGGGGAGCTGGGGCTACGCCCGCCACGTCGTGGCGTCGTTCGCCGCCATCCTCGCGGCGGGAGCGCTCTCGCTCCTCGCCGTATGGAGGTAGGCTCCGGTCCGTGCCCACCGGCGAGACCTTCAGCACCGCGCTGCTCCTGACCACGGGCGGCGTCCTGCTCGCGGCGAGCGCGCTCTTCACCGGCGCGACGCGGCGGTTCGGCATGCCGGTGGGGCTCGTCTTCGTCGCCATCGGCATGGTGGCCGGGCGCGAGGGGCTCGGGATCACCTTCGACGACTACGCCTTCGCCTGGCGGCTCGGCACGGTGGCGCTCGCCCTCATCCTCTTCGACGGCGGCCTCAACACCCCGCTCGACTCCTTCCGGGTGGCGCTCGCGCCGGCGGGCGTGCTCGCCACGGTGGGGGTGCTCGCCACGGCCGGCATCGTGGGCGCCTTCGCGCGCCTGCTCGGGCTCCCCTGGGAGCTCGCGCTCCTCCTCGGCGCGATCGTCTCCTCCACCGACGCCGCAGCCGTGTTCTCCATCCTGCGCACGAGCGGGATCCAGCTGAAGCGGCGGGTGGGCGCGACCCTCGAGCTCGAGTCGGGCCTGAACGACCCGATGGCCGTGATCCTCACCGAGGCGCTCACCTTCCAGCTCGTCTCGGGCAGGCCGCTCGGATGGGGAGCCGCCTTCGACGTGGTCCTCAAGCTCGCGGTCGGGGCGCTCTCCGGCCTCGCCATCGGCTGGGCCGGCCGCTGGCTGCTCGGGCGGGTCCGGCTGCCGGCGGGCGGGCTCTACCCGGTCCTCACCACGGCCATCGCGCTGCTCGCCTTCGGCGTTCCCGAGCTCCTGCACGGCAGCGGCTTCCTCTCCGTCTACCTCGCCGCGGTCCTCATCGGGAACGGCGCCTTGCCCTTCAAGGGCGGCGTGCTCCACGCCCACGACGCCGGGGCCTGGTTCCTCCAGGTCTGCATGTTCCTCGTGCTCGGCCTGCTCGGGACTCCCTCCAGCCTGCTCGCGAGCGGCGCGACGGGCCTCGCCCTGGGCGTCTTCCTCCTCGTGGCCCGCCCTCTCGTCGTCGTGCCCATCCTGGCGGCCTTCGGCTTCCGCTGGCCGGAGCGGCTCTACGTGGGCTGGGTGGGGCTCCGCGGCGCGGTTCCCATCATCCTCGCCATGGTGCCGGTGCTGGCACGGGCGCCGGGAGCGTCGGTCGTCTGGAACGCGGTCTTCTTCATCGTGCTCGTGAACATCACCGTGCTCGGCCTCACCGTGCGCCGGGGGGCGAGCCGGCTCGACCTGCAGGCCGCCCGGCCGCCGCCGCCGCAGGGTCTCATCGAGATCTCCTCCAGCCGGCCGCTCGACGCCGAGATCGAGGCCTTCTACGTGGATCCGGCCTCGGCGGTGGCGGGCTCGGCGCTCGCCGACCTGCCGCCCTTCCCGGCGGGGTCGTCGGTGCTCATGGTCCTGCGGGGCGACGACCTCCTCACCGCCCGGGGAGGGACCGTCCTCGAGGTGGGCGACCACGTCTACGTGCTCACCCGCCCCGAGGACAAGGGCTTCGTCCACCTGCTCTTCGGCGAGGCCGAGCAGGCCTGAAGGCGGCCGGCCGCCCACCCGGTTAGGAACCGGTCCCACACCCGACGGAGGGAAGATGAAGCTCTACTACGTGCCGAAGACGCGGGCCTCCCGCCCGCGCTGGGTCCTCGAGGAGCTGGGCGTCCCGTACGACCTCGTGCGGCTCGACCCGGCGAAGGCCGAGACCCGCAGCGCGGAGCACCTGGGGCGGCACCCGCTCGGCCACGTCCCGGTCCTCGAGGACCGCGGCCAGTTCGTCTTCGAGTCGGGCGCGATCTGCATGCACCTCGCCGACCTCTTCCCGGAGAAGCGGCTCCTGCCCCCTCCCGGTTCGGTGGAGCGCGCGCTCGCCTACCAGTGGGTGCTCTACGCCATGACCGAGATGGAGCCCCCCCTCGTGGCGCTCTCGGCCGAGGCGAAGAAGCCGGAGGCGGACCGCAGCCCGGCCGTGGCAGCCGAGGCGAGGGAGCGCTTCGCGAAGGCGGTGAAGGTCCTGGAGGGCGTCCTCCACGGGCGGAGCTTCCTCCTCGGGGAGGGGTTCGGCGTCGCCGACGTCATGGTCGGCGCCACGCTGGCCTGGGCGCGGGGGCTCCGGCTGCTCGAAAACGCTCCCGGTGTGGAGGCCTACCTCGGCCGGCTCCGGGATCGCCCCGCCTGGAAGCGGGCGCTCGCCGACTGAGGAGGGAGCCATGTCCCCCGAGGAGATCGCCGTCCTCGACGCGAATTCCGCCTTCTACCGGGCCTTCGCCCGGCGCGACATCCGCGCCATGGAGGCGCTCTGGGCCGTGTCCGTGCCGGTCGCCTGCATCCACCCGGGCTGGGACGTGCTGCGCGGGAGCGACGAGGTGCTGGAGAGCTGGCGCAACATCCTCTCCGGGGACGCCCCGGCCATCCGCTGCGAGGCGGCCTCGGCCCACGTCGCCGGAGACCTGGCGTGGGTCGTCTGCCGCGAGCGGGTTCCCGGTTCGTCGCCCGTGGCGGCCACGAACGTCTTCGTCCGCGAGGGCGGCGCGTGGCGGCTCTGCCACCACCACGCCGGGCTCGTGGCGGAGGTGCGCGAGGAGCTCGCGCCGGGCGCGCGGGCCTGATCCGCCCGGTGCCCCGGGCCTCCGGGCGTCGTGGCCGCAGCGCCCCACGGGTGCTAGCATCCCGGCAGGGGGCGCGCGCATGGGCTGGTGGCTGTGGGTTCTACTCGGCGTCGGGCTGCTCGTCGTCGAGATCGTCACGCCCGGAGGGCTCTTCGCCCTCTTCTTCGGGGCGTCCGCCATCGTGGTGGGGTTGCTCGCCGCGGCCGGCGTCGGTTCGGCGGGGGTCCAGTGGGCCCTCTTCGCGGCGCTGGGCGTGGTGCTCCTGCTCGGCCTGCGGGGGCGGCTGAAGGCGCGCATGGGGGCTGGACCACACGTGGCGGGCCTCGTGGGCGAGCTCGCCATCCCGAGCGAGGACCTGGAGCCGGGGGCGACCGGCAGCGCCGACCTGCGCGGTGCGCCCTGGACCGCCGTGAACGACGGCGCGACGCCGATCCGCCGCGGCGTGCGGTGCCGGGTCACCCGCGCCGAGAACCTGACCATCTACATCCGCGCCGAATGAGGGAGGCTGCATGAGCACGCTGGGCGTCCTGGTCGTCATCGCCGTGTTCGTCGTCTTCGTCGTCGTGAAGACCGCGGTGGTGGTCCCGCAGCAGAGCGCGTTCGTGGTGGAGCGGCTGGGACGATTCAACGGCGTCCTCACGGCCGGCTTCCACGTCCTCGTCCCGTTCATCGACGTGGTCCGGTACCGCCACACGCTGAAGGAGCAGGCGGTCGACATCCCCGAGCAGATCTGCATCACCCGGGACAACGTCCAGGTCCACGTCGACGGGGTCCTCTACCTCCAGGTCCTCGACGCGCAGCGGGCCAGCTACGGCATCGCCGACTACCACTTCGCCATCAGCCAGCTCGCCCAGACCACCCTGCGCTCGGAGGTCGGCAAGATCGACCTCGACAAGACCTTCGAGGAGCGGACCCACGTGAACACGCAGGTGGTCACCGAGCTCGACAAGGCCACCGTGCCCTGGGGCATCAAGGTTCTCCGCTACGAGCTGAAGAACATCACCCCGCCCCAGGACGTGCTCGCCGCCATGGAGAAGCAGATGCGGGCCGAGCGGGAGAAGCGCGCCGTCATCCTCTCCTCCGAGGGCGAGCGGGACGCCGCCATCAACACGGCCGAGGGGCGCAAGCAGCAGGTCATCAAGGAGTCGGAGGCCAGCCGGCAGCAGCAGATCAACATGGCCGAGGGGCAGTCGCAGGCCATCCTGAAGGTCGCCGAGGCGACCGCCGAGGGACTCCGGAAGGTGGCGGAGGCGGTCTCCGTGCCGGGCGGCGTGGAGGCGCTGCAGCTCCGGGTCGCCGAGCAGTGGGTCCGGGAGTTCGGCAACCTCGCCAAGGCCGGGAACACGCTGGTCGTCCCGGCGAACCTCTCCGACGTCTCCTCGATGGTCGCGCTCGCGATGAAGGTGGCGCGCAAGGAGGACGTGCTGCCCATCGGCCCCCCCCTCCGCCCGCCGTCCCGTCCCGGCTGACCCGGAGCCCCCCTACCGCGACGCCTTCCAGGCGGCGAGGACCTGCTTCTCCCGCTCCCGGGAGAGCCCCGCCCGCGGCTTCGCCCGGCGCTCCGCGGGGAGCCCGTCCCACCAGGCGAGGGTGTCGCGGGCCGTCTCGGCGAGCGGCCGGAACCGCAGCCCGGCGGCGATCGCGCGGGTGATGGAGACCTGCGACATCCCGCTCTCCGGGCCGCCGGCGGGGATCCAGACCGGCATGTCGCTCCAGGGCTCCACCTTCTCCTTCTCGAGGAAGGCCGCCGGGACCCAGGTGAGCGGGGCCGGGGGGCCCTTGGCGGGCTGGCAGTCGGCGAGCATGGTGCGCATCGACGTCCGGCTGGCTGGCCCCACCGCGTTGAAGGTGCCGGTGGCGCGGCGATCGGCCATGTCGACCATCCAGGTGCCGAGGTCGCGCACGTCGATCACCTGGATCGGGTCGTCGCCCGTCCCTGGGGCGAGCACGTCGCCTCCCTCGGAGAGCCGGACCGGCCAGTAGGTGAACCGATCGGTCGGGTCGCCGGGCCCGACGATGAGGCCGGGCCGGACGACGAGGACGCGCCCGGGCATGGCCGCCTCGGCGGCCCGCTCGCAGGCCGCCTTCAGCGCCCCGTAGCTGGCCCGCACGTCCTCGGTGGCGGGGTCGGAGAGCACGGCGAGCTTCGCGCCCTCGTCGGAGCCGGGTGGGATGGCCTCGTCGTAGACCGAGATGGAGGAGACGAAGACGTACCGCTCCACCGCGGGCGCGAGCAGCTCGGCCGACATCCGCACGATGCGGGGCACGTACCCGGAGGTGTCGATGCAGACGTCCCAGGTGCGCCCCTTCAGGGCGTCGAGCTGGCCATTGCGGTCGCCGTGGAGCTGCTCGACGTCGGTGAACCTGCCGGGGTTGGTCTTTCCGCGGTTGAAGAGGGTGACCTCGTCGCCGCGGGCCCGGGCCGCCTCGACCAGCGCCGGGCCGAGGAAGCCCGTCCCGCCGAGGATGAGGATGCGCGTGGGCTTGCCGCCGCCGGAGGCCGGGGAGCCGGGCCCCCCGGCGCGCGGCGCGGCGCAGGCGGCCATGGCCACGAGGGAGGTCTGCAGGAAGTCGCGGCGGGTGAGTGCCATGGGGTCTCCTTCAGGCGCGGAAGTCGGCGGCCATGCGGCGCCGCAGCTTCTCGTCGGGCATCGGACCGGGCCCGGCGAGCAGGTTGTCGGCCATGTGGTCCGGCTTGCGGGTGGCGGGGATGGCGGCGGTGACGGCGGGGTGCGAGACGACGAACTTGAGGAAGACCTGCGCCCAGCTCGTGGCGCCGATGTCCGCGGCCCAGGCGGGAAGAGGGCGCCCCTTCACGGCCGAGAAGAGCGCTCCTTCCTCGAAGGGGCGCATGACGAGCACCGCGGTGCCCGTGGCGGCGGCGGCGGGGAGGAGCCGCTTCTCCGCCTCGCGCGAGGCGATGGAGTAGGGGAGCTGGACGAAGTCGAGCTTCTCCTCGGCCATGAGCCGCTCGAGCAGCGGGAACGCCGACTGGGCGTAGTGGGTGACGCCGAGGTAGCGGATGCGCCCCTGCTCCTTCCAGGCCCGGAGCACGGGAAGGTGGTTCTCCCAGTCGAGGAGGTTGTGGACCTGGAGGAGGTCCATCCGCTCGGTGCGCATCCGGCGGAACGACTCCCGCATCTGCACCTCTCCGGCGGCCTTCCCGGTGGTCCAGACCTTGGTGGCGAGGAAGGGCCGGGCCTGCCCGCCCTCCGCCGCGAGCAGGTCGCCCGCCACCGCCTCGGCCTTCCCGTACATCGGGGAGGAGTCGACGACCCGGCCGCCGCCGGCGAGGAAGAGCCGGACGACCTCGGCGAGCGGCGCGCGGTCGGGGGCGGAGGCGCCCACGTCGAAGGTCTGCCAGGTGCCGAGGCCGATCACGGGCAGGAACTCGCCGCTCCGCGGGATGGGGCGCTGGGTCATGGCGGCACCTCCTCCGGCGGCCCGCGTCCGGGTCGCGAGCGCCAGCATGCACCCCGTCGAGGCGAGAAGGAAACGTCGCCGCGACCTTCGTCCGCTCACGGGGCGCCTCCCGGCGGAGCGCCACGGGCCTCGCGGAGCCGCTCCTCCCGCGCGAGCCAGAGCGCGAGCGCCACCCCGGCGACCCCCACCGGCGCGGCCACGAGC
>JBAVCR010000458.1:0-4894 GCA_049586815.1 Anaeromyxobacteraceae bacterium | reverse complement strand
GCGCAGGAGCGACCGAAGCGGGGCGGCCATCCCCTCCACCTTGGCCTCCACGGCGGTGCGGAAGCGCTCGTAGACGAGCGGGACGGAGAAGGCGTAGGTCGGACCGAGGGAGAAGGCCCGCTCGATGTCCTCGCGCCGCCGGACGAAGAGGAGCGCGTGCCCCTGCGCCAGCGCCAGCAGGAACTGGTCGTGGCCGGCGACGTGGGCGAAGGGCAGGAAGTGGACGCCCAGGTCCTCCGTGCCGGTCCCCACCGACGAGTTGCCGCCGTCGATGGCGTGGACGATGGCGCGCTGCGGGATGCGGACGCCCTTGGGGCGCCCGGTGGTGCCGCTCGTGAAGAGGAGCAGGAAGGGGTCCTCCGCCCCCACCGCGTCGACGAGGGCGTCCCAGGCGGCGTCGTCGAGGGCCGGCCCGGGGTCGGCGCAGGCCTCGGCCGCCCGGAC
Organism: Anaeromyxobacteraceae bacterium; assembly: GCA_049586815.1. Taxonomy (GTDB): domain Bacteria; phylum Myxococcota; class Myxococcia; order Myxococcales; family Anaeromyxobacteraceae; genus CAIOAK01. The sequence continues at coordinate 4,450 of JBAVCR010000458.1, read as the reverse complement.
CACGTTCACCCCAGGTGGAACGGCCCCGGGCGGCAGCGGCTCCTCGGTCACCACCGCGACGAGCCCCGCGGCGACCAGCTCGGCAGCGGCGGGGGCGAGCTTTCCCCACTGCGCCGGGCCGGAGACGAAGACCACCCGCGGGCGCACCCGCAGCGCGATGGCGCGGGCCGGCTCGTCGGCCAGGCTCGCGAAGATGGCGGCAGGCTCGGCGCGCAGCGCCTGGGCGCCGAGCGCCAGCTCCTGCCACTCGGGGGAGTTCTCGGCGAGGAAGAGCATCCGGTCGCCCGGCCCGAGGCCGAGTCCCCGGAGGGACGCCGCAGCGCCCCGGACGCCGCGTCCGAAGGCAGCGAAGGTCACGGCGCGGGGCTCCGCCTGGGGCGCGGCCGGATCGAGCACGAGCAGGAACGGGGCGTCGGGCCGGCGCCGCACGGTGGCCCGGAGCAGCGCAGGCAGGGTGCGGTCCGCGAATCGCCGGAGTTCGAGGGTCTTCATGGTGGGGTGTCCGGAACATGACCCTGCCGTGTCACCGGCGCGTCACGGCGGCGCGCCGGGACGGCCCGGAAGGGGTAGACTGCCCCGCGATGGACGCCGAGGGCATCACCTACGGGCCCAGGGAGTGCGGCAGCTGCCGCTGGTGGAGGCCCGTCCTCGAGGACGCGCGCGGCCCCATCGGCCCGTGCCGCTACGGGGCCCGCACCGGCGACTTCCCCGGGACCGCGCCCGCCTGCGAGAAGTACCTGGGGCGCGATCGCGCCATCCCGGCCCCGGTCGTGGAGCGCGAGACCCGTCGCGCCCCGGCGGCCCGTCCCCCGGCCGTCCACCGCGCGCCGCTTCCCCCCCTGCCCGAGGAGATCCTCGCCATGACCCGAGAAGAGTTCGCCCAGGCCATCCGCGACGCCCTGCGCGAGAACGCGCCCGAGGTGCCGCTCGCGCCCAAGTGGGAGGGGGGCACCATCGTCGTCACGCCCCACGACCCCTCCCTGCAGGCGAAGGAGCTCCCGGTCGACGCCCTCTTCCACAAGGTGGTAATGGTCCGCGACCGGCTGCGCGTGCTCGAGCAGAAGCTCAACGCCCACCCCAAGCTCACCGACGCCGAGAAGGTGGAGATGCAGTCGTACGTGACGAAGTGCTATGGCAGCCTGACGAGCTTCAACCTGCTCTTCCGCGACGAGCGCGACAAGTTCGTGGGCGAGAAGATCGGTTAGCGCAGCACACCGACGCACCCCCGGGGTACCCAATGCACGTCATCCGGACCGCCGCACTCGCAGTCGCCGTCCTCTCCCTCGCCGCGCCCGTCCTCGCGCAGGAGGCCCCGTTCGTCTCCACGGGCGAGGTCGTCTACCGAAACTCCGCCGCCTTCGACGCCACCCGGGTCCGCGGCCCCACCGTCAACATGGCGGTCACGAAGGACGGCCGCTGGGGGGGCAGCATCCTCCAGAAGGACGTCATGCTGAAGGTGACGCCCGATCGGATCTCCGGGGCCGGGGTGAACCTCGTCGTGAAGAGGGCGGGCGGCACCCTCACCGTCGAGGGGCTCGTGAACAACGTCCGCGTGCGGCTCGAGGGGAGCGCCAACAAGTTCGTCGGGCGTGTGGGCACCCAGCAGGTCGAGTCCACCAAGGAGCCGGGTTCCGACTGGTGGCTGAACGCGGGTTCGGGCCGGCAGGCGACGATCCGTTTCAAGGGAGATGCCGGCAAGATGCCCGACGTGCCCATGCCGCAGTGGGTCTTCGCGGTCATCGGCGCCATCTAGGGAGTCCCCGTGATCGAGAAACCCGCCGCCCGCGACCTCCCGCGGATCACCATGGGGGTCCTCGCGATCCTCGTGCTCATCGTCGCGGCCGGCTGGGTCCTCCTGCCGTTCGTGGCGGCGGGGGTCTGGGCCACGATGATCGTGATCGCCACCTGGCCCTCGCTCCTCGCGCTGCAGCGGCGGTTCGGCGGAAGGAGGGGGCCGGCGGTCGCGGTGATGGTGTTCCTCCTCCTCGCCGTGCTGGTGGCGCCGATCTGGGTGGCCGTCGCCACCGTCGACGACAACGTGGCGCGCCTCGCGACGGTCACGAGGAGCGTGGTGGAGCAGGGCCTTCCCCAGCCTCCGGACTGGGTGGAGAAGGTGCCGCTCGCCGGGCCCGGGCTCGCCGAGCAGTGGCGCGGGCTGGCCGGCGATCCCGGCGCCGTCGTGCAGAGGATCCAGCCCTACCTCAAGGAGGCGGTGCGCTGGATCGCGGGCGAGGTCGGCAAGCTGGGCTCGGCGGTGGTCCAGCTGCTCCTCACCGTGGTGATCGCCGGGATCCTCTACGTGTCGGGGGAGACCGCGGCAACGGGGGTTCGCCGCTTCCTCCGACGGCTCGCGGGCCCGCGGGGCGACGAGTCGGCCCAGCTCGCGGCCAAGGCCGTCCGCGCGGTCGCGCTCGGCATCGTGGTGACCGCCATCGCCCAGACCGTGCTGGCCGGCATCGGGCTCGCCCTGTCCGGGCTCCCGGCCGCAGGGGCGCTCACCGCGGTGGTCTTCCTCCTCTGCATCGCCCAGCTCGGCCCGGTCCTGGTGATGGGGCCAGCCACCGTCTGGCTCTTCGTGAACGGATCGAGCGGCAGGGGCACCGTGGTGCTCGTCTTCATGGTGGCGGCGATGACGCTCGACAACTTCGTCCGCCCCATCCTCATCAAGCGGGGCGCCGACCTGCCGCTCCTCCTCATCCTGGGCGGGGTCTTCGGCGGGCTCCTCGCCTTCGGGATCGTGGGCCTCTTCGTGGGGCCGGTGACGCTGGCGGTGGCCTGGACGCTCGTGGCGTCGTGGGTGGCCGAGCAGGACGAAGAAGCGGAGCGGGCTCCGGTGGACCCCTCCAGCGTCGCCTGACGATCCCCGGGATCAGCCCGGGTCGAGGAAGCGCACGCGCCCCGTGGCGATGTCGGCGACGGCGCCGACGAGCTGGAGGACCCCCTCGGCCGCACGCTGCCTGCCCTCGGGTGACTCGAGGACCTGCTGCATCGTCCAGCGGACGTTCGCCTCCACGGCGGCGCGGAGCTGCGCGTCGGGAGGGAGCGAGGGGTCGATCCCCTCGAGCCCGGGAAGGATGTTCTGGAGCAGCGCCTCGATCCGGCTGCGCTCGCGCCTCCCGTGGAACTTCACGGCGAGGGCCGCCTGGACGGCGCCGCACCCCTCGTGGCCGAGGACGAGGAAGAGCGTGGTCCGGAGGTGGACGCCGGCGTACTGGAGGGTGCCGGTGACCTCCGGGGAGATCACGTTGCCTGCCAGGCGCACGATGAAGAGCTCCCCGAAGCCGGCGTCGAAGAGCAGCTCCGGCGGGACGCGGGAGTCGCTGCAGCCGAGGATGGTGGCGTAGGGGCGCTGCCCCTTCGCGAGTGCCGCCAGGACGTCCTTCTGGACCGTGGGGAAGCGGGCCTGGCCGGCGATGAACCGGTCGTTGCCGGCGCGGAGCCGCGCGAGCGCCTCCGCCGCGGGAACCGGGACGAACCCGCCGTCGGTCACTGCACGTCCACGGGGATGGGCTCCCAGCCCGGGCCCGGGTCGAAGGCGTCCATCTTCGCGACGACCTTGGCCGTGTCCTTGCCCAGGTCCTTCTCGTAGACCACGCCGTCGTGGCTCACGATGAAGGTCTTCACGCCGGAGGAGCGGTAGGCGGCGGGCCAGGCGACGAGCGCGAAGCCGCCGATCATGTGCCCCCTGAGCACGTAGTCCATCTTGCCGAGCCGGGCGTCCTTCCCCTGCTTCTTCAGGATCCGGAAGTGGTAGCCGTGCCAGGGCTTCGTCCTGTCGGTGTAGCCCTCGGCGATGGCCCGGGCGATGGCCTCGGAGATGGGCCCCTCGACCGCCCCGTCGGCGGTCCACCAGGCGAGCCCGTCGCGCTTGCCCTTCGTGCTGATCACGCGCTGCGCGTACTCCTTCACGCCGTCGCCGTCGTGATCGGTCTCGGCGTACTCGTGCTGCGCCTCGACGAACCCCCGGCACACCTCGATGGCGTCGAGCTCGTTCGACCCGATGCGGCGGTCGACGATCTCCTGGAGGCCGGCCTTGGCGGCGAAGATCCACTTGCCGCCCTCGTCGACCAGCGGCACCGGGAAGGGCCAGGCGTCCGGACCCACGGTCACGGTGGCGCGGGCCGGATCCTTCGGGTCGGTCACGACCTCGAGCTTCTCCTTCGCCAGCTCGGCGAAGCGGGCCCGGTCGTTCCGGTCCTGCACCGCGTCGCCCGAGTCGACGAGGAGCTTTCCCTCCCCGCCGAAGAGGGCGACGAGCGCCGGGACGTCCTCCGCGGCGGCGGCGCTGACGAGGGCGTCGGCCGCGGCCTTCGCCGACGGGAAGGAGGTCGGGCCGGGAGGGGAGGTTGCGCCCGCCGGAGCGGCGACGAGGAGGGCGAGCAGCGCGAGGACGGTCGTGTGCCTGGTCATGGAAGGGTCCTTTCCGATCCTGCTAGCGCCGCCCGCCGCC
>JBAVCR010000457.1:0-2918 GCA_049586815.1 Anaeromyxobacteraceae bacterium | reverse complement strand
GGCCAGATGCCGGGCCGCACCCTCGACGTCGAGGTGGAGACGGCGCGGACCGTGTCCGAGGTCGAGCGCATGCTCGGCCAGATCGCCGACCTGGAGCGGGTGGAGGTGGCCGAGGTGGCCCCCCCGGCCCCGCCGACGGTCCCGGAGGCCGCCGCGCCCCGCGCCGAGGGGAGCGCGGAACCGGCCCGCACCGTCCGCATCCGCGCCGAGCTGCTCGACGAGTTCCTCGACGTGGCCGGCGAGCTCCTCCTCGCCACGTCCCGCCTGCGCGAGCTGGGGCGGGCCATGCCCGAGGCGGGACGCCGCGCCCACGACGAGGGGGTCGACCGGCTCCAGGCCATCGCCAAGGACCTGAACGGCCAGGTGATGGCGGCGCGGATGACGCCGCTCGCCTCGCTGGCCGACCGCCTGCCCCGTGCCGCGCGCGACCTGGCGAGGAGGACCGGCAAGCAGGTCGACGTGGTCGTCACCGGCACCGAGATCGAGGTGGACCGGGGGCTGCTCGAGGAGATCTCCGACCCCCTCCTGCACCTGCTCCGCAACGCCGTGGACCACGGCATCGAGACCGCGGCGCAGCGCATCGCCGCCGGCAAGCGCCCCACCGGGAGGATCGAGGTCTCGGCCCGGCGCGAGCGGGACCGGGTCATCCTGGAGGTGTCCGACGACGGCCGCGGGATGGACGCGGAGGCCCTGCGCCGATCGGCGGTGGCGCGCGGGGCTCTCTCCGCCGAGGCGGCCGCCGCGCTGCCGGAGGCGGAGGCGCTGCTCCTCTCCTGCCTGCCGGGCGTCTCCACCGCCGGCCAGGTGACCGACGTCTCCGGCCGCGGCGTGGGCATGGACGCGGTGAAGCGCGCCGTCGAGGCCCTCTCCGGGACCCTCTCGATCGAGAGCCGCCGCGGCGCCGGGACCCGCTTCACGCTCCGCCTCCCGCTCACCGTCGCCATGCAGCCGGTGCTGCTCGTGCGGGTGGGGGACGAGATCGTCGCCATCCCCATCTCCAAGGTGCACGGCGCGGCCGAGGCCCGCCTCGGCGCGCTCGACCGGGCCGCCGGCTCCCCGCAGCTCGCCTTCGGGGGGGCGCACGTCCCGGTGCACGACCTGGGCGTCCTGCTCGGCGACGCCGCCGGCGGCGAGGGGCGCCGCTCCGTGGTCATCACCGAGAGCGACACGGGGCGGGTGGGGCTCGCCGTCGACCAGCTGCTCGGCCAGCAGGAGGCCGTCCTGAAGCCGCTGCACGGCCCGCTCTCGCTCGTCCCCGGGCTCTCGGCCGTCACCGTCCTCGGCAACGGAAGGCCGGTATTCGTCCTCGACGTCCCCCGCCTGGTGGAGGCATGAGCCCCGACACGCGCCGCGCGCAGGTCCTCGAGCTGCTCGGGCGGCTCGCCGTCGAGGGCGGTCGCGAGGCCGCCGCCACCGTCGGCAGGCTGGTGGGCCGGATCGCCACGCTCGACGAGGTGAAGATCGTCCCCGGTCCGGACGCCGCGGGAGTCGTCCGCCTGATCGGGCGCCCCGACCTCGAGCTCGTGGCCGTCTCCATGGAGCTGCAGGACCCGGTGGGCGGGAGCCTCGTCCTCCTGCTCGCGGCCGAGGAGGCGGAGCGGGTCTCGCAGCGACTCGTCCCCGGCGCGATGGCCGGCACCCTCGATCCCGAGGGGGAGAGCGCGCTCGTCGAGGTGGGCAACATCGCCGGGTCGGCCTTCGTCTCGGCGCTGGCCCGCCGGCTGGGGATGCGCATCCTGCACGGCGTCCCGCGCCTCACCCGCGGGAATCCCCGCGCCTGTCTCGAGGCCGTCGCACCCGGCGCGGCCGGACCGGCACTCGGGGTGCGATTCGGGTGCCCGGAGGCGGCCGGCACCTTACTCCTCCTTCCGGACCCGGCGCGCCTCGACGGCCTCTCCCGGGTCCTGGAGACCGCCTGATGGACGAGAAGGAGCTGCGGCAGCTGCTCGGCCGGCTGCGCCGGCGCGAGGCCGGCGTCGACGAGGTGGTGAGCGCCCTGAAGGGAGCGCCCTACGAGGAGCTGGGCGGGTTCGCCACGCTCGACCACCACCGGACGCTGCGGATCGGCATGCCCGAGGTGGTGCTCGCCGAGCGCAAGACCGCCGCCCAGGTGGCGGCCATCGCCCGCAAGCTCGCGGCCCGCGGCCCGCTCCTCGTCACCCGGCTCGATCCCGGGAAGGCCGGCCCGGCCCGTCGCGCGGTGCGCGGCTCCCGCTACGACCCGGTCTCGCGGACGCTGTCGCGCGGGCGGATGGATCTCCCGGTGCGCGGCCCGGTCGCGGTCTGCTGCGCCGGAACGAGCGACGTGCCGGCCTGCGAGGAGGCCGTCGTCACCCTCGAGGTGATGGGCGTGCACGCGCTGCGCGTCTACGACGTGGGCGTGGCCGGGCTCCACCGGCTGCTCGCGCGCCGGGCCGAGCTCGACCGGGCCGTGGCCGTGATCGTGGCCGCCGGCATGGAAGGGGCGCTTCCCAGCGTGGTGGGCGGCCTCGTCGGCAAGCCGGTCATCGGGCTGCCCACGTCCGTCGGGTACGGCGCCAGCCTGGGCGGCATCGCGCCGCTCCTCACCATGCTCAACTCCTGCGCGCCGAACGTCACGGTGGTGAACGTGGACAACGGCTTCGGCGCCGGCTTCGTGGCCGGGCTCATCGCCCGCGGGTGAAGGCGGAGGCCATGGGGAAGCTGCTCCTTCTCGAGCCGGTGGGCGGAATCGCCGGCGACATGTTCCTGGCCGCGGCCCTCGACCTGGGGGTCCCGCGCGAGGGGCTGGACGCGGCGCTCGCCTCCCTGCGCCTGCCGGGGTTCCGCCTGCTCGTCACCCGCGCGCAGGCCGGGGGCGTCGCCGGCACCCACCTGCGCGTCCTCCTCGAGCCCGGGCCGGGCGGGGCGCGCGGACTCTCCGCCATCCTGGCCATCGT
>JBAVCR010000456.1:0-2437 GCA_049586815.1 Anaeromyxobacteraceae bacterium | reverse complement strand
CCACCAGCCGGCAGAGCGCCTGCAGCCGCTCCCGCGCCAGCTCCTCGCCGTCCCGGCCGTAGTGCTCGAGCCAGGTCACGGCCGGAAGGGCCTCCGCCACGATGGCGTCCTCGTCGTCGCTCAGCATCTCCAGGATGTCCACGTCGTCCTCCATGCCGGCGGGGGAATCGGGTGGCCGGCGGGAGGATGTGTAACGCGGGAACTTCCATGACGGAAATCGATTATTGCTATGCTAGCCATTCCTGTGTGGAATGGAGGAGCACGTGGACGTACACGCACTGCGGGTCTTCTCGGAGGTGGTGAGGCACCAGGGGTTCACCCGGGCCAGCCGCGCGCTGCGCCTCACCCAGCCCGCCATCAGCAAGATCGTGGCGGGCCTCGAGGAGGAGCTGGGGACGCCGCTCCTCGTGCGGGAGCGTCGCCGCGTGCGGCTCACCGACGCCGGCTCGCTGGTCCTCGACCGGGCCCGCGGCATCCTCGACTCGCTCCGCGTCCTGGAGGAGGAGGTGGGGGAGCTCTCCACCTTGCGGCGAGGCCGGCTGCGGGTGGGGACCCCGCCCATCGTGGGCGTGGCCTTCCTCCCCCCGCTCCTCGCCGAGTACCACGCCCTCTACCCGGGGGTGTCGCTCGAGCTCCGGGAGGAGGGCTCCCGCCAGATCGCCGAGCTGGTGCGCAACCGGGAGCTCGACACCGGCGCGGTGGTGCTGCCCACCGACGAGGAGTCCTTCGCCACGCTGCCCTTCGTGCGCGACCAGCTCCGGGCGGTGCTCCACCCCGACCACCCGCTGGCCCGGCGCCGCGCCGTGACGCTGCGGGAGCTGGCCGACACGCCCTTCGTGCTCTACCGCCCCGAGTTCGCCCTGCACGGCCACATCCTCGAGGCCTGCCGGCGCAGCGGCTTCCAGCCCACCGTGGTGAGCGAGAGCTCCCACTGGGACTTCATCGTCGCCATGGTGGCGGCCAACATCGGCCTCGCGCTGCTGCCCGTGACCATCTGCCGGCTCCTCGACCGGCGGCAGGTCCGCTCCGTGCGTCTCCTCGAGCCGGTCATCCCCTGGGACGTGGCGCTCGTCTGGCGGAAGGAGGGCTACCGCTCCCCGGCCACGCGGGCCTGGCTCGAGATGTGCGCCCGCCGGCTGGGCCGGGGGATGCGGGGGCGGGCGTGACCGGGCCGTCGCGACCGGCCACGCCCGCCGGGAGCCCCGGAGGGCTCCGCTACTGGGCCGTGGCCACGCAGATGGAGTCGGCCGCGGGCGCCTGGCAGGTCCCGCTCCCGCAGGTCTGGCAGGTGCCGCAGTCGAGGTCGGAGGTGCAGGCGCCGCCGGTGCACTCGCCGGCCGCGCAGGTCTCGCCGCTCCCGCAGTCCGCGGCGGTGGCGCACCAGCGGGCCGGCGGCTGGTGATCGAGGTCGCTGGGCCCGGTGACGGCCGGGACCGCCTTCGCCCAGTCGTAGACCGCGCGCAGGTCACCCTCGACGAGCTTCGCCAGGTTCGGGGCCACGAGGCTCATCGGGAAGGCGAGGGGGCGGGGCGGGGTCTCGTCGACGAGCGTGCCGGTCCGGATGACGTCGCGGAAGCGGGTCCAGGAATCGTCGGGCTCGTTGAAGAAGCCGTGCTCCCGTCCCATCAGGTTGGCGGAGGTGGCGCGGACCGTCCGGAGCAGCGGCTGGAGAGGGGGTGGGGTCGCGAACACCGTGCCGCCGGTGAGGAAGGAGGCGGTGTTCACCTTCGCCCCGTCCGCGGTCCGATCGGGGTGGGTGTGGCAGTCGTTGCAGTGGGCGAGCGCGGAGGCGATGTACGACCCCACGCCGACGCTCCTCCCGCGCCCCTGGTCGTCGTGGACGCCGTCCCGGGACCCGTCGAGCGCCACGGGGGAGATGGCGTAGCCGCGGTGGGCGGAGAAGCTCCGGTTCGTCCCCTCGAGCGGGCGGTCCACGTCACCGTCCGTGTACGTGGTCGGGTCGAAGGGCACGGAGGGGGGCAGGGGAAGCCCCGACTTCACGTCGGGAGGCACGGCGTTCTCCACCGGCGGGATGGCGCGCAGGTAGGCGTAGATGGCGTCGAGGTCGACGTCGCTCGCCCAGCGCAGCGTGGTCCAGGGCATGACCACGAGCATCCCGGTCGAGCCGGGGTGGAAGTCGCGCCCGGTGCGCATGGCCTCGAGGAACTGGTCCCGGGTGAGGGCGAGACCGGTCTTCGGGTCGGGCGTCAGGTTGCGGGTCCAGACCACCTGGCCGCCGCCCAGGAAGAAGGGATTGCCGCCGGAGAGGAACCCGGCCGGACCGCTGTGGCAGCCGGCGCAGTCGCTCGCGGCGTTCACGACGTAGCTGCCGAGGCCGATGGCCCGCCGTTCACGTCCGGTGCGCCCCTGGAGGGAGAGCGGCACGGGGCTGATGGCGAGGCCCCGGGCGGCGCGCACGCGCATCGCCCCGCCGTCG
>JBAVCR010000455.1:0-10843 GCA_049586815.1 Anaeromyxobacteraceae bacterium | reverse complement strand
GCTACCGGCGCGCCCTCGACCTCGCGGCGGCCGCCGGAGCGACGAGCGTGGCCTTCCCGGCCATCTCGACCGGCATCTACGGCTTCCCCCTCGAGCGGGCCACGCGCATCGCGCTCCGGGAGGTGCGGGCCGGCCTCGCCCGCCACCCGGACCTCCGGCGCGTGGTGCTCTGCTGCTTCTCGGAGGCCGACCGGGCGACGTACGAGCGGCTCGCCGCCGGGGCGCCGGAGTAGGGCGCGAAGGACGAAGGACCGCGAGCGGCTACGGCTTGTGCGCGGCGGGATGCTCCGCGTTCGACCGGGGCGCCACCTGCACCGGCGGGGGCTCCGCCTGCATGGGCGGCGCGGCCTCGCGGAACTCGCCGGCCCGCCAGGACTCCGAGTACGGAGGGTTCGCGAAGGGGAAGCGCGTGGCGTTGTCGATGAGCGTGAGACCGATGAGGAGCGCCACGAACATGGCGGAGACGACGAGCACGAGGCGCGCCACGCCGCCCTCCTCCCAGAGGTGCATGAAGAAGATGGCCACCAGCGCGGCCTTCAGGGTGGCGATGCCGAGCGCGGCGACGACGCGCATGGCGTAGGACATGTCGGTCTTCCAGACGGCGAGGGTCGCGCCGGTGAGGACCATGAGCGCGGCCCAGACCATGACGTACTGGGCGGGCCCGAGGTGCTTTCCTTCGCCGTGGGTCGTGGCGGTCACGTGGGGCTCCCTAGACCAGGTAGAGCAGCGGGAAGAGGAAGATCCAGATGAGGTCGACGAGGTGCCAGTAGAGCCCGGAGAGCTCCACCGGCGTCGAGTAGGTGGGCCCGAACTCGCCGCGGGCGGCCCGCATGGCCACCCACCCCAGCACCCCCATGCCGATGAGCACGTGGAGACCGTGCAGTCCGGTCATGAGGAAGTAGACCGTGAAGTACATCGACACGCCCGGGCCCTTCAGGCCGGCGTAGTGGTAGAGCTTGCCGGGCAGCTGCCCGTCGACCCAGTGGTGGTAGTACTCGAAGCCCTTCAGCACCATGAAGGTCATGCCGAAGAGGATGGTGATGGCGAGGAGCCCCACCACCTTCCGGTTCTCCCCCTGCCGCGCGTGGTGGATGGCGAGCGCCACCGTGAGCGACGAGGTGATGAGCACCACCGTGTTGGTGGCCCCCATGGCCACGTGGGCGAGCTTGCTCGCCTCCTCGAACCCGACCGGGAAGAGGAAGCGGTAGATCGCGTAGGCGGTGAAGAGCACCGCGAAGAGCAGGATCTCGGTGGAGAGGAAGAGCCACATCCCCATGCGGGCGGCGTGCTCCTGCGTCTTCATGTCGGGGAAGTGGTGGGCCAGCCTGCTCGGCGCCGCGGCGTCAGTGTGCATGCTTCACCTCGGCGGCCGTCCCCTCGTCCTGGTACTCGTGCGGCCCGCGGTCGTACTCCGGCGTCCCGGGGAAGTTGAGCAAATTGGGCGGCGACGGCGTGTTCCACTCGTAGCCGCGCGAGTGCCACGGGTTCGGCCCGGCGGCCCTCCCCCTCACCAGCGAGGCGACGAGGTAGAAGAGGATGAGCGTGAAGCCGAAGGCGAGCAGCGAGGCTCCCGCGGTGGAGGCCACGTTGAGCGAGTGGAACTCCTGCGGGTACGAGTAGTAGCGCCGCGGCATGCCCATGTTGCCGAGCAGGAACTGCGGGATGAAGGTGGCGTTGAAGCCGATGATGACCAGCGTGGCGGCGGCGAGCGCCCAGCGCTCCGAGTACATGCGGCCGAACATCTTGGGCCACCAGTAGTGGAGGCCGGCCAGGAAGGCCATGATGGTCCCGCCCACCATGATGAAGTGGAAGTGGGCCACCACGAAGTAGGTGTCCTGCCAGTGGACGTCGAGCGACACCGACGACAGCGCGATGCCGGTCAGGCCGCCGAAGACCAGGAAGTACAGGAAGCCCATGAAGTAGACGAAGGGCGCCGAGACCTGGATGGCCCCCTTGTAGAGCGTGGCCGTCCAGTTGAAGACCTTGATGGCGGTGAAGAGCCCCACGAACATCGAGAGCACGCCGAACACGCCGGAGGCGAAGGTGGACTGGCCCGACGTGAAGAGGTGGTGCCCCCACACGAAGAAGCCCACGAAGGCGATGCCGAGCGACGAGAAGGCCACCGCCTTGTAGCCGAACATGTTCTTCCGCGCGGCCGACTGCACCACCTCGCTCACCACTCCCATGGCCGGGAGGATCATGATGTAGACGGCGGGGTGCGAGTAGAACCAGAAGAGGTGCTGGAAGAGGATGGGGTCGCCGCCGCGGGCCGGGTCGAAGATGCCGAAGCCGAAGACCCGCTCGAAGGCGACGAGCAAGAGCGTCATGCCGAGCACCGGCGTCGCGAGCACCTGGATGACGCTCGTCGCGTACATGGCCCACACGAAGAGCGGCAGCCGCATCCAGGTGATCCCGGGCGCCCGCATGGTGTGGACCGTGACGATGAAGTTGAGGCCGGTGACGATCGACCCCATGCCCAGGATGAAGGCGCCGAGCAGGACCGGGGCCACGGTGGTGACGGTGGTGGTGCTGTAGGGGGTGTAGAAGGTCCAGCCGGTGTCGGTGCCGCCCTGGATCATGCCCCAGATCGCGATGGCCGCGCCCAGCAGGTACAGGTAGACGGAGAGCAGGTTGATGCGCGGGAAGGCCACGTCCTGCGCGCCGATCATGAGGGGGATGAAGAAGTTGCCGAAGATGCCCGGGATGGCCGGGATCATGAAGAGGAAGATCATGATCACGCCGTGGAGCGTGAACATGCGGTTGTACGTCATCGCGTCCATGATCGTGGGCCCGGGGGTGAGCAGCTCGAGCCGGATGAGGAGCGCGAACACGCCGCCCAGGAAGAATCCGATGAGCGTGAGCACGAGGTACATGACCCCGATGCGCTTGTGGTCGAGCGTGGTGAGCCAGGACCGCAGGCCCTTCTCGGCGGTCAGGTAGTTCGGCTCGTTGTAGGCCGGGCTACTTGCCGGTGACTGGGACATAGATGGGACCCTTCTGCGGCTCGGCGGTGGGTGCGTCCGTCCGCAGGGACTTGATGAACTCGGTGATGGCGGCGGCGTCGGGGGCGGAGAGCTTGCCCTGGTAGGTGGGCATGACCGCCTTGTCCTTGTACCCGGCGACGACCTCGGCGTTGGGCTCCATCATGGAGCGGGTGAGGTAGGCCTCGTCGGCCGTGATGGTCTTGCCGCCCTCGAGCCGGACCTGGCGTCCGAAGAGGTCGAGCCAGGTGGGGCCGATGTGCTGGCTGCCGTCGACGCTGTGGCACTTGAAGCAGCCCTGCACGGCGGCGATGCGCCGTCCCTGGTCGACGAGGCTGCCGCGCAGGTCGACCTCCTCCACCGGGACGGGCTGGCCGTCCTGGGCGAGCGGCTGGCTCGAGTGGCGCTGCTGCTCCATCCAGGCGTCCCACTCGGCCGCCGGCATGACCACGAGCTCCCCGAGCATGGAGGAGTGGCCCAGGCCGCAGTACTCGGCGCAGAAGATGGGGTAGCGCCCGGGGGCGTCGGCGTTGAACCAGGTCTGCGTGTAGCGCCCGGGGAGCGCGTCCTGCTTGAGGCGCAGGGCGGGCACGTAGAACGAGTGGATCACGTCGCGGGAGGTGAGGAGCAGCCGCACCGGACGGCCGGCCGGGACGCGCAGCACGTCGGTCGCGTTCGGGCCGCCCGGGTAGGCGAACTTCCACATCCACTTCTTGCCCTGGACGTAGACGTCCATCGCGCCCCTGGGCGGCGTCTGCAGCCGCACGTACTGGGGGTAGCCGACCGCGAAGTAGGTGAGGAAGAGGACGAGCGGCAGGCCGATGAAGACCGCCTCGTGGATGGGCTTCGGATCCACGATGGGGGTGGTCTGGTGCGCGTGCTTGCGCCGGTAGCGGAAGACGAAGATGGTCGCCGTGGCGAGCGTCGTCCAGGCCCCGAGCATCGAGGTGACGAAGACGAAGTAGTGCAGGTAGTCGAGCTGGCGGGCCCACTCCGACGCCTGCTCGGGCAGGAAGAGGAGCTTGCGCAGGATCTCGTTCAGCAGGTTCATCTCCGGGCTCCCTTCACCTCGCGCCGCCAGTAGACGAAGAGCGCGCTGGCGAGGCCGAAGAGCACGAGCAGGGCCCCGGCCCGGACCATGCCCATCGCGTACGGGACGTACTTCCGCGCCACCGGGTCGTAGCGGTAGCAGGTGAGCAGGAAGCGGTCGAAGCTCGTGCCCACCTTGCCCTGGCCGGCCTCGACGATGGCCAGCCGCAGGTCCCGCCCGGGGAACTCGACGCCGTAGAGGTAGCGGGAGACCCGCCCGTCGGGCGTGAGGACCAGGATGGCCGCCCCGTGGGCGTACTGCTTCGTCTCCTCGTCGAACTTGTACTGGAAGCCGACCGCGTCGGTGACCGAGCGGATGTCCTTCTCCTGCCCGACGAGGAACGGCCAGACGTCCTTCCGGTCGGCCTTGTCGAAGGACTGGAGGTAGTGCTTCTGCCGCACGAACCCCTGGGCCGGCTTCTCGCGCGGGTCGAAGGAGATGGAGAGCGCCGTGTAGTCCTTGCCGAGCTCGAGGCCGGTCTCCTTCATGCCGCGGGCCATGCCGCCCAGGATGAGGCCGCAGAGCATGGGGCACTCGTAGTAGACGAGGGCGAGGACCACCGGCTTCCCCTTGTCGAGGAAGTCGGCGATGCGCACCGGCCTGCCGTCCTGGTCGAGGAAGGCGGCGCCGGTCGGCACCTGGGCGTTCAGCTGCTCCTGGATCTCGACGCCCTGCAGCGGGGCGGGCCCCTCCGGGTCGTCCTCGGCGCGGGCGGCGGCCGGGAACGAGAACAGCACGGCGAGCGTGATGGCGGCGAGTCTCCTCACGGACGCTCTCCGCGGGCCACCCGGGCCATGCCGTCCTCGATGGGCGCGTGGACCACGCCGGCCTTCCGGTCGACCCAGCCCCAGGTCCCGAGCCGCTCGACCTGGCGCTGGCGCCACTCGGCGGGCTCCACGGCCAGCGAGAAGAGGCGCTGCTCGACGATGCCGATCTTGTTCTTGCCGATCTCGGCGGGGAGCGCGGCCGGGCCGTCGGGGAGCATCTCGGCGCGGGTGCGGTCGTAGCCGAGCCGGATGGTGACCCAGCTCGCGACGGCGAAGAAGACGAGGGCGGCGACGCCCACGGCCAGGATGCGCGGGGTGCCGATGCGGTCGGGCTCGGCCCGGACGGCCGAAGGATGGCTGTGCTCGCTCATTGCTGGGGCTCGTAGTGAAGGGAGTCGGCGAGGTACGGGTCGCGCGCCGGCAGGATGGGGTGGCCGCGGAGCCGCGAGACCACCCAGGCCACCGACACGCCGCCGACGCCCAGGAACGCGGCCAGGTCCATCCAGCTGGGACGCGGCCCGGCCGGAGAGAGACCCGGCATGACCACCCAGTAGATGTCGACGTAGTGCACCGCCATGATCCAGACCGACATGAAGACGAGCGGGCCCCAGCGCCGCTTGCGCTCCCGGGGCATGAGGATCAGGAAGGGCAGCACGAACTGGAAGAGGGCGAGGAAGATGCCGACCCCCTTCCACCCGGAGTCGGTGCGCACGAGGTACCAGGGCACCTCCTCGGGGAGGTTCGCGATCCAGATGAGCAGGTACTGGGAGAAGGCGATGTAGGCCCAGAAGGCCGTGAAGGCGAAGAGGTACTTGCCGAGCGAGTGGATGTGGTTCGCGTTGATGGCGCTCTTGAGCGGCTCCTCCTTCGCGGCGGCCGCTGCGGCCAGGATGAGCGCGGCGATGGCCGCCACCAGGCTGCCCGAGAACCAGTAGACGCCGAAGATGGTGGAGAAGAGGAACGCCGAGAGCGACATCTGCCAGTCGAAGGCGGCGAAGGTGATGGCGAGCGCCACGAAGGGCAGGCCGCCGGCGCCGAGCCGGCGCATCTTCAGCTTGAGCTCCGGGGCGCCGCTCCCGTCCTGGGCGAGCGACCAGCGCCGCATGAGGGCGGCCACGCCGATCCAGATGGCGAAGTAGAGACCGGCCCGGAAGAGGAAGAAGGGCAGGTTCATCCAGGGGTGGCGGTGCTCCCAGAGGTGGATGGCGAGCTTCCCCTCCCCGTGCGCCCAGGGCTGGATGGGGGCGTGTGCGGCGGCGTGCGGATCGACCCAGGGGAAGATCAGGCCCGCGCCGAGCGCGATGGGGAGGAAGAGCACCGCGAGCACGGTGACCGCGGTGGGGAGCGCCTCGAGCAGGCGCCGCACCACGATGTACCACTTCGAGTTGGCGGCCTCGTTGGCCATGAGGAAGACCATGGCGGCGAGCGCGATGCCGGCCCAGTACACGAAGGCGGCCAGGTAGGCGTAGAGGGCGCGGCGGGCGTCCATGGCGCCGCCGGCGGCGGTGGCGGCGAGGCCGATCACGCCCAGCACCCCGGCGCGGAGCATGAGGGTGCGACCCCCGGCGAAGGGCGCGGCGTTCATCGGTTCTCCTTCTCGAGGCGGGAGCGCACGTCGGCCGGGGCCTGATCGATGCGGGTGGCCTGCGAGAGCTGCAGGGCGCGGACGTACGCCACCACCCCCCAGCGCTCCTCGTCGGAGAGCCACGGGCGGTAGGAGGGCATGTAGCCGTAGCCGTCGGTGATGGCGGTGTAGAAGAAGCCGTCCGGGCGCTGGGTGCTCTGCAGCAGGGAGGGCGGCGGCCGGATCGACATGTTGCGGGCCACCGGGCCCTGGCCGTCGCCGAGGACGCCGTGGCAGACGGCGCAGAAGACGTCGAAGCGCTTGCGCCCCAGCTCCACGAGCTCGGGCGTGACCGCCACGGGGATGCGGGCCACCGGGGTGCCGTCGGCGTTGCGGCCGGAGATGGCGGCCGGCTCCACCGGGGCGGAGGCGGGGCGCGTGCCGGGGGGCGGCGCGCGCATGGCGATCTGGTCGGGGAAGAAGACGCTCTTGCGGTACGGCTTCACCTTGGGCTGCTGCATCATGGGGTTCACCCATTCGCAGCCGGCGGTGAGGAGCGCGAGCGCCAGGATGGGGAGCGCCCTCATGCTTCCTCCGGGACGAGCTCGACCTCGGAGGCGCCCAGGCGGCGCAGCTCGTCGGACACCGAGTCGGTGCGCTCCGGCTCCACCGCCACCGAGAGCCAGAGGCCGTCGATGGTGGCGGAGCGGAACGACTCGACCTCGAAGAGGGGGTCGTAGGGCTTCGGGAAGCGGAAGATGGCCATGAGCCCGAGGAAGATGGAGACGCCGGCGAGCAGCACGCCGAGCTCGAACATCACCGGCACCCATGTGGGCGTGGGCACCACGCTGCGGTTGCCCACGTTGATGGGGTAGTCGACGTCGTTCATCCACCACTGCATGAGGACGGCGGAGGTGACGCCCACGAAGGCCGCCGCGCCGGCGATGAACGGGATGGGCGACTTCTTGAGGCGGAGCACCTCGTCGGACCCCGGGAGCGGGTACGGGGAGTAGAAGTCGAGGGAGAGGTGGCCCGCGGACTGCAACGCCTTCGCCGCGGCGTAGAGGGCGTCCACCGTCTTGTACCGGCCGAGGATCACGCGGTTCGCGCTCATGCGTGCTCCCCGGCGTGCGCCGCCTCGTGCTGCATCTCGTGGTTCAGCTCCTTCACCTCGGCGATGGCCACGGAGGGCAGGAAGCGGAGGAAGAGGAGGAAGAGCAGCGAGAAGAAGGAGATGGTCCCGACGAAGATGGACCAGTCGACCCAGGTGGGGATGAAGATGCCCCAGGAGGAGGGCAGGAAGTCGCGGTGGAGCGAGATGACGATGATGACGAAGCGCTCCGCCCACATGCCGATCCCGACCAGGATCGAGACGATCCAGAGCCAGGCCACGTTGGTGCGCGCCTTCTTCCACCAGAAGGTCTGCGGCACGAGGACGTTGAAGGCGATCATCATCCAGTAGATCGGCGCGTAGGGCCCGCGGGTTCGCGTGTCGAAGAACAGGAAGGCCTCGTACGGGTTGCCGCTGTACCAGGCCATGAAGTTCTCCATGAGGTACCCGTAGGAGACGATCATGGAAGTCACGAGCATCACCTTGGCCATGTTCTCCAGGTGACGGTTGGTGATCACGTTCTCCAGGTGGAACGCCTTGCGGGACGGGATGATGAGGGTGAGCACCATGGCGAAGCCGCCGAAGACCGCGCCAGCCACGAAGTAGGGCGGGAAGATGGTGGCGTGCCAGCCGGGCAGCTGGGACACCGCGAAGTCGAAGCTCACGATGGAGTGCACCGAGAGCACGAGCGGGGTGGAGATGCCGGCCAGGATCAGGTAGCCCACCCGGTAGTGCTGCCAGTGGCGGGACGAGCCCTTCCAGCCCAGCGCGAAGATGCCGTAGGCGATGCGCTGGACCTTCTTCGTGGCCGTGTCACGGAGGGTGGCCAGGTCGGGGATGAGCCCCAGGTACCAGAACAGCGCCGAGATCGTGAGGTAGGTGGAGACCGCGAACACGTCCCAGATGAGCGGGCTCTTGAAGTTGGGCCAGACGCCCATGGTGTTCGGATACGGGAAGAGCCAGTAGACGGCGAACCAGGGCCGGCCGGTGTGCACGAGCGGGAACAGGCCGGCCTGGAGGACCGCGAAGATGGTCATCGCCTCGGCGAACCGGTTGATGGAGGTGCGCCACTTCTGCTGGAAGAGGAGCAGGATGGCGGAGATGAGCGTACCGGCGTGCCCGATGCCGATCCACCAGACGAAGTTGATGATGCCGAAGCCCCAGCCCACCGGCTGGTTGTTGCCCCACATGCCGATGCCGCGGGCGATGGTGACCGTCAGGCCGACCAGCAGGAAGCTGGTTCCCGCGGCGGCCAGCCCGACCAGGATCTTCCAGCGATTGACCGGCTGGAAGATGGGGTTGAGCAGCTCGGTGTTGAGCTGGGCGTCGGTGGGGTGGCCCGCGATGAGCGGCATCGGGGCCAGCGGATCCCGCCCCGTGGCGGCCTGCACTGGAGGTGTCATGCCCAATCCGGGTTGGGGTTGCGGATCCGCACCAGGTACGCCGTGCGGGGCCGGGTGCCGAGCTCGTGCAGCAGGTCGTAGCGGCGCGCGTCCTCGTGCAGCTTCTTCACCCGCGACCGCGGGTCGTTCAGGTTCCCGAAGACGATGGCCTCGGCCGGGCAGGCCTGCTGGCAGGCCGACTGGAGCGCGCCGATCTTCTTGCCGTCGACGCGGGCCTCGATGCGGGCCCCCTCGATGCGCTGCACGCAGTAGGTGCACTTCTCCATGACGCCGCGGGAGCGCACGGTGACGTCGGGGCTGAAGAGCAGCGTCTCGACGTCGGGCACCTCGGGGCGCCAGTTGAGGAAGTTGAAGCGGCGCACCTTGTACGGGCAGTTGTTGGAGCAGTACCGGGTGCCGACGCACCGGTTGTAGACCATCTCGTTCAGCCCCTCCTCCGAGTGCACGGTGGCGTTGACGGGGCAGACGTACTCGCAGGGCGCGGTCTCGCAGTGCTGGCACATGACCGGCTGGGTGATGCTCTGGGGATTCGCGGCCGGGCCGGAGAAGTAACGGTCGGTGCGGATCCAGTGCATGATCCGCCCCTTCGCGACCTGCTCCTTGCCCACCGTGGCGATGTTGTTCTCCTCCTGGCAGGCGATGACGCAGGCGTTGCAGCCGGTGCAGCGCGAGAGGTCGACCGACATGCCCCAGGAGTAGTCCTGCTTGGAGTAGTCGACCGGGACCTGGGCGGTGGCCGGCATGCCGCGGAGGTGCTCGAGCTCCTCGCCGCCCTCGCCGTGCGACCACTCCTTCGCGGTGAAGTCGAGCGCCAGCGGGCGCCCCTCCATGGAGAAGTGGCCCTGGGCGATGGCGAACTTGTGCTTCCCCTTCCCGGCCGAGAGCGCGACCCCGGGAACGAACCAGGCGCCGGCCTCGCGGAGGCGGTAGGCGTCGACGCCCACGCCCTTCGAGACCTCGGAGCCGTCGGTGCGGCCGTAGCCGAGCGCGAGGGTGACCGCGTCGTCGGCGTGCCCGGGCATCACCGCCACCGGGACCTGGAGGCTGCGGGCCCCGGCGGTGAGCGTGGCCACCTGGCCGTCCCCGAGCCCGAGCCGCTTCGCGGTGGCCTCGGAGAGGTAGGCGGCGTTGTCCCAGGTGAGCTTGGTGATGGGGTCGGGCAGCTCCTGCAGCCAGGCGTTGGTGGCGAACCGGCCGTCGTAGAGCCCGTAGGAGGGGGCGAGGGCGAGCTCGATCCCCTCCGCCCTCGTTCCGGGGAGGCGGCCCAGCGCGGCGGTGACCGCCGCCACGTCGACCGCGGCGGCCTCGGCCGGCTCGGCCGTGCCGGGGATCACCCCCTGGCGCAGCCAGCGGTCCCACTGGGCGTCGAAGGAGACCGGGTCGAGCGCCGTGCGCGCCGACCAGTAGGCCCGGACGTGCTGCATCGCCCCGCGATCGCCGGCGTCGAGGAAGGCCGCGAGCAGGTCGGTGGCGGTGGTGCTCTCGTAGAGCGGCGAGATGAGCGGCTGGACGATGGAGGCCACGCCGTCGCGGGAGCGGGCGTCGCCCCAGCTCTCGAAGGGGTGGCTCTGGGCGACCTTCCAGCTGCAGCGGCGGGAGGTCTCGTCCTCGCGGAGCGACAGGTGGATGGCGTTCGGGACCCTGGCGAGGAGCGCGCCCACGTCGAGCCCGGCGGGACCGGCGTGGACCGGGTTCCAGGCGGTGATGACGAGGGTGTCGACCTTTCCGGCCTCGATCTCGCGGGCCAGCGCCGGGAGCGCGGCCGCCGTCGGGGCGGCGCCGCCCAGGACCGGGCGGGAGTAGCGCACCGTCGCGCCCACGTTGCCGAGCCCCGCGTTCATGGCGTGGGCGAGGGCGTGGACGGCGGGCGGCTGGCGCGGACCGGCGAGGACGACGGAGCGCCCCCGGTTGGCGGCCAGGTCGGCGG
>JBAVCR010000454.1:0-3697 GCA_049586815.1 Anaeromyxobacteraceae bacterium | reverse complement strand
GGGTTCGCCGCGCAGATGGTCCCGCCGTGGAGCACCTCGTCACCACCCGTGAAGTCGGCGACCTCGCCGCCGGCCTCGCGCACGAGCAGGATCCCGGGCGCGACGTCCCAGGGCTTCAGCTTCGCCTCCCAGAAGCCGTCGAAACGCCCGCTGGCCACCCAGGCGAGGTCGAGCGCGGCCGCGCCGAAGCGCCGGACGGCCCGCGCCCGCTGGACGTAGGCCTTGAAGAGCCGCACCAGCGGCTCGGGGTTCTCCTGGATGTCGTAGGGAAACCCGGTGCAGAGGAGCGCCCGCCGCAGGTCGCCCGTCTCCGAGACCCGCAGCCTGTCGCCGCCCAGCCAGGCGCCCTCCCCGCGTCCGGCCAGGTAGAGCTCGCCCCGCAGCGGGTCGAGGGTGGCGCCCGCGGCGATGCCCGTCGCATCGGCCACCGCGACGTTGACCGCGAAGTGGGGAACGCCGTGGGCGTAGTTGGTCGTCCCGTCGAGCGGGTCGACGAACCAGCGCAGCTCGGACCCGGCGCGCCCCGGGACCGCCGCGCTCGTCCCGGACTCCTCGGCCACCACCGCGCTCCCGGGGAACCCCGCCCCCAGGAAGGCGAGCAGCGCCTCCTCGCTGGCGCGGTCCGCGTCGGTCACGAGGTCGATGCCGCCCTTGTAGTCGATGGTCCGGCGCGTGCCCCACTTCTCCCGGAGCACCTCGCCCCCCCGCCGGGCCGCCTCCGCACACGCCTCTCGCAGCTCACCGATGGCCGTCACCGTACCTCCCCGTGTCAGGCCGCCGAGGATACCCCCGGCGCCGTCGCGTGCTAAGGTCCGGGACCAGGGAGGAATCGATGAGGACGCTCGCCGTCGTACGGGTCGTCGTGTTCGTGCTCTTGCTCGCCTACACGCTCTGGGCCATGCCCTGGAAGTACCTCGACCTCGTCTTCTTCCCGCGCGACGGCGTGCTGCTCGCCACGGGCGACGTCCTCCGGGCGATGAAGACGCTCATCGTCACCACCTGGCTCGGCGTCGCCTGGATCGGCATCGACTCCTACCTGGGCTTCGCGCTGCAGAAGAAGCGCGAGCCCGCCGCCGGCTCCCCGAAGGCGGCGAAGTAGCCGTCACCCCCCGTGCTGGGCGCGGGTCCACGGGCGCTCCTCTACCGCCTCCGCTGCCTCCTCAAGCGGCGGGAGGTGGACGTCTGGTACGACCCCGCCTACCGGCTTCCCCTCACCGGCGTCGAGTTCAGCGGGATCGACCCGCGCCGCTCCGACTTCGCCGCCTGGTGGCTGCGCGAGAGCAAGGCCATCGCCGCGCCCTGGTGGCGCACGCCCCGCCGGGCCTCCTACGCCGAGCTTTCCCGGGTCCACGACCCGGCGCTGCTCGAGTCGCTCGCGCGCCCCGAGACGCTCGCCGCGGTCTTCGGCGTCGATCCCACAGACGTCCCGGTCGACGAGGTGATGAAGACCGTCCGCCTCGCCACCGGCGCCACCATCCAGGCGGCCGGCGAGGCGCTCCGCCGCAACAAGCCGCAGCTCAACCTGCTCGGTGGCTTCCACCACGCCGGGCCCTCGTCGGCAGGCGGCAACTGCCCGGTGAACGACATCGCCATCGCCATCGCGGCGGTCCGGGCCGACGGGTTCGAGGGCAAGGTGGCGGTGCTCGACCTCGACGCCCATCCGCCCGACGGGATCGCGGCCTGTCTCGCCCGCGATCCGAACTCCTGGATCGGCTCGATCTCCGGCTCCGACTGGGGACCGCTCCCCACCGTCGACGAGATCGTCCTCCCCGAGGGCACGGGGAACGGCCCGTACATGGAGGCGCTCCACGCGCTGCTCGGGCGCATGCCGCCTGCGGGGCTCGTCTTCGTCATCGCCGGCGGCGACGTCCTCGCGGGCGACAGGATGGGCAAGCTCGGCGTCACGCTCACCGGGACGCGCATGCGCAACGTCGCGGTGGCCGCCCACCTCGAGGGGGTGCCCTCGGTCTGGGTCCCCGGCGGCGGCTACAGCAAGAACGCCTGGAAGGCGCTCGCCGGCGCCGGCATCGCCCTCTCCACGGGCTCGCTCGATCCCATCCCGGACGACTACGACCCGCTCACCGAGCGCTTCGCCGGGATCGCGGCCGAGCTCAACAAGACCGTCCTCTCCGACAGCCACGACATCGACGCGGACGACCTCGCCGAGGCGCTCGGGCTCCGGCCCACGCGCAACCGCCTGCTCCTCGGCTTCTACACCGAGGCCGGCATCGAGTTCGCCCTGCAGCGGTTCGGCATCCTCGACCAGCTGCGGCGGCTCGGCTACGACCACTTCCGCGTCGAGTTCGGGAACCAGCATCCGGGCCAGCGCCTCCGCGTCCTCGGCGAGTCGGAGGGCAAGGAGGAGGTGCTCATCGAGCTCGTGCTCGAGCGCAAGCGCGTGGCCGGGCACCCGGTCCTCTACGTCCACTGGCTGTCCCTGCGCCACCCTCGCGCCCAGTTCAGCCTGCTGCGCCCGCGCCTCCCCGGCCAGGAGGCCCCGGGGCTGGGGCTCGCGCGGGAGACGGGCGAGATGCTCGCGCTCATGGCGCTGCGGCTCGAGCTCTCCGGCGTGGTCTACCGCCCGGCGCACTACCACACCGCCTTCGCCGGGCGGCACCACTTCTCCTTCGTGGACGCCGAGCGGCAGGGGCGCTTCGAGGCGCTCATCCGCGACCTCCGCGACGTTCCGCTCCTCGAGGCCACCCGGGCCGTCGAGGCGGGCCGGGTCATGCTCGACGGGAAGCCCTACACCTGGGAGCCCGACGAGATGGTGCTGTGGCTGCGCGAGCACCCCGAGGAGCGGGGCGAGGTGGCCGTGGAGCGGGAGCGGGCCCGCTTCACCCTGCTGCCCGAGACGGCTTCCGCTCCCGGATCGCCCCCGCCCTGACGCTCACCGTTCCGATCTTCACCACCCGCAGGCGCGCCCGCGGTTCCGCTCGGCGAGCCAGGAGCGCAGCGGCGCGAAGTACTCGAGCATCGCCGAAGGTTCCATGCTCCGCTCCCCGGTGAGCGCCTCGAGCGCGTCGGGCCAGGGGCGCGAGGCCCCGAGGGCGAGCATCTCCCCGAAGCGCCGCCCCACCTCCTTGTTCCCCTGGATGGAGCACGCGTGCAGCGGCCCCTTCTCCCCGGCGATGCGGCACATGGCGCGGTGGAACTGGAACTGGAGGACGCGGGCCAGGAAGTAGCGCACGTAGGGCACATTCGCGGCCACGTGGAACTTGGCGCCCGGATCGAAGTCGGCCTCGCTGCGCGGCACGGGAGGGGCGATGCCCTGGTAGCGCGTGCGCACCTCCCACCACGACGCGTCGTAGCGATCCGGCTTCACCTTCCCGGCGAAGACGTCCCAGCGCCATCGATCGATGGCCACGGCGAAGGGCAGGAAGGCCACCTGCTCGAGCGCCCTCTTCAGCTGCGCGTTCACGAGTGCCCGCTCGTCCTTCGGGGCGGCCCCGAGGAGCCCCAGCTTCACCAGGTGCTCCGGGGTGATCGAGAGGACGAGCGCGTCGCCGATGGCCTCGTGGAAGCCGTCGTTCGCGCCCGTCTGCAGGAGGGCGGGCAGCCCCTCGTAGGCGCGCTGGTAGTAGTTGTGCCCGAGCTCGTGGTGGATGGTGACGAGGTCCTCCTCGCTGGGCTTGATGCACATCTTGATGCGCAGGTCGGAGCGCAGGTCGACGTCCCAGGCGCTGGCGTGGCAGAT
>JBAVCR010000453.1:0-15801 GCA_049586815.1 Anaeromyxobacteraceae bacterium | reverse complement strand
GCAAGGACCCGCGAAGCTCTCGACGCCGCCGTCGCCCACGCCATGAAGCTCATCACCCCGGACGATGCCGCAGCCTGGTTCGCCCACTGCGGCTTCCCGGCTCAACCCGAATGATCAGCGCTATCAGGTCTCGAGGTCGAGCCGGAAGCCCACCTTGCGCACGGAGGTGATGCCGATTCCCGGCGCGGGCAGGCGCTTCAGCTTGTTCCGGACGTAGCCCACGTAGATGTCGACCACGTTCTGGTTGACCGGCTCGCCCTTCCAGACCGTCTCGATGAGGTGCTCGCGGCTGAGCGGCTCGCCCAGGTGGCGCCCCAGCTCGGCGAGGAGCGCGGTCTCCCGGTCGGTGAGGTTCTCCGTCACCCCACCCGCGGTCACGGTCCTCGCGTGAGGGTCGAGCACGGCGTTGCCCACCTTGAAGGCGCGGTCGGCCGGGACGCGGCGGAAGAGCGCCTCGAGCCGGGCCAGGAGCTCCTCGAACTCGAACGGCTTCGTGAGGTAGTCGTCGGCGCCCGCGCGGAGCGCCACCACCTTGGCCTCGGTCTCCGACTTGCCGGTGAGGAGGATGACCGGGAAGTTCTCCCCGCTGTCCCTCCAGTGCTTGAGGACGTCGATGCCCTCGAGATCGGGGAGCACCCAGTCGAGCACGGCGACGTCGATCCGCGCGCCGTGGACGACCTCCTCCGCCCTGGCCCCGGTGCCGACGGTCTTCACCACGTGTCCACGCTCGAAGAGCGCCCGGGAGATCACGTGGGCCAGCTGTGCGTCGTCCTCGACCAGCAAGACGTTCAAGATCCACTCCCGGGGCGATTTCGCCTCCCCCACCCCGAACAGTCTTCCATCAATTTGGCCCGCAGGGGTAGCGAAGCGTGCACGTCACCTCCCGTCCGGGCGGGACGTCCCCGACCCGCTCCGCCACTTCCCCGTCACCAAGCGCGCGCGCCATCGTCTCTTCATGGTGGCCCCACCGCGAGAGGCGTCGACGACGAGCGAGCCGGGGAAGGGCTCGACGTTCCGGGTCGAGCTTCCCGCCGGGTGAGACTCCCGTGCGCGGCGGTCCCGCGCGGGCTAGCCTCCTCCCGTGCCCGACAGCGACTCGCTCGACGCCATCACCGCCACCGCCATCCTTGGTCTCGACACGCTCTGGGGGGGCGACGTCCTCGACCCGTCCGGCGCCGGGCGGTTCATCGCGGACTCCTGGTTCTCCGACGCGCCGCTTCCGGAGGCCTACGTGCACCCGGCCGCGGCGCGCCTCCGGAAGGCCGGGGGCGTGGGCGCGGCCCGGATCGACGGCGAGGCCGTGGACGCCTACCTCGCCGCCGTCGACGTCCCGGGAGCGGTGCGCGCGCTCGGCGAGGGGAGTCGCGCGCTCGGCGGCCTGCGCGGCGCCTACCTGGAGGGGGTCTCGGACAGCCTCGGCGTCATGTGGGACCTCGTCCTGGAGCTGCTCGGCCGTGGCCCTGCGGTGCCTTATTCACGTTGCGTCACCTCCTCCTGCGGCGAGGCTCCCTCCCCCTCCCGGCCGGAGGAGAAGCGCCGCCGCGTGGCCGACCTGCTCGCCCGCGCCGGCCACCCGTCCTCCTCCCCGGCCGGGCTCCTCGCGGCGGTGGACGCCTGGCGCGCCGAACGGCTCGTGCCGCGGCGTTCCATCCGGCAGCTCTCCGACGCCTTCGTCGCGCTCCTCGAGGAGGGCACCCGCCGCCACCTCGTGCCGCACCTCCCGGCGTCGCTGCACGACGTCCCCCGCGCCAACGTCCGCTTCGTTCCCCTCGACGACGCCGTCTTCTCCGGCTCCCTCAACTACCTGGGCAGGGAGCGCGACGGGCGGGGCGCGCCACGGTACGAGGCCACCTACGAGCTCAACACGACGCTCCAGATCTCGGTCCCGGAGTTCGCCGACCTGGTCGCCCACGAGGTGGTGCCGGGCCACGCCACCACCTTCGCGCTGGCGCAGGGGCTCCACGTCCAGGGCAGGCTGGGGTTCGAGGGCACGGTCCTCACCATGAACACCCGCGGGGCCACGCTGTTCGAGGGGATCGCCAACAACGCGCTCCTCCTCGCCTTCGGGGTCACCGAGATCGCGGACCTCCCCGACGAGGAGCTGCAGCTCGGGATGCTCCTCATGCTCCTGCAGGACGACGCGAAGAACCAGGCCTCCTGGCTGACCTGGGGAGAGCGGCGGCCGCAGGCGGAGGTGGCCGCGACGCTGCGGAGCGACTTCCTCGTATCGGCCGAGCGGGCCGACAAGCTGTCCGGCGCCTGGGGACGCCACCCGCTGCTCGGGCGCATGTACCTGCCCGCCTACCGGGCCGGCACCGAGAAGGTGGCGGCGCTGCGGCGCACCCACCCTGCGGCGAAGGTGATCCCGGCGCTCTACGGGGTCCACGGGCTCGTGGACGTGGTCACCATCGACCGCGCCCTGGAGGTCTAGCCTACGGGCGTGGCGCCGGCCGCGCGAGCACGAGCCGCTCCACGAGCAGCTCCGTCCTCCCGCCGATGATCTCCAGGATCTGCCTCGGCGTGTGTCGCCCCTTGAAGTGCGGGCTCTCGCCGATCTCCTGCCAGCCCTCCGGGACGGGCTCCCCGGTGTCGACGAAGAGCGCGGCGTGCACACCCGCGGCCGGGTCGGGCGCCTCGCACCGCACCGGACCGCGAGGGCACGGGTAGCCCCGCACGTCGGCGCCGGGGAGGAGGAACCGGTAGCGCTCCTGCGACTGGGCGAAGCGATCGGGAACGAGCACCACCTTCCCGCGCACCTCCTCGAGCGCCCCCGGCGGGAACGGGCGGGCGAACGGCGTGATGATGGCGCTGCCGGCGACGAGCGCGAGGAGCGCGAGATAGGGCAGCGCTTCCCTCCCGAAACTCGGCTTCCGGACGCCGGCCAGGGCGAGCAGGCCGAGCGCCACCGGGACCACGACGGCCAGGGCGCCGAAGGGCGAGGCCGGCATGCGGCGGGCCACCAGCCACTCGAAGACCGGCGCGGCCAGGCCGGCTGCGGCGAGCGCCCCGAGCGTGAGCCGGAAGGCCAGCTCCGGGAGCGCGTCCCAGCGGAGCGCGAGCAGCACGGCGAGCGCCGCCATGGCGGGCAGGACGTAGTTCGCCTGGCGCTGCGTGGGCACCGAGTAGACGACGAGGTAGGCGAGGACGAAGAGCCAGAGCTCCTGCTCGTCGGCCGTGAGGGCGCGGCGGCGGCGCCAGAGGTCCCCGGCGAGGGCGAGGAGCAGGAGCAGGTAGATCCCGGCGTTCTTCAGGGGACCGAGCCAGATCTGCCAGAGGGCCTCCTCGCCGGAGAGGAGGCCGGAGAAGAAGGTGCCGTACTTGAGCTTCCGGCCGCTCTCCGCCATCACGAACTGGGACCAGACGAGGTCGGGGCGTGGGTCGAGGAGCGGCCAGAGCGCGAAGAGCCCGAGCCCCACCAGGACGGCGATGGCGAGGAAGGCCGAGCGGCGACGCAGGAAGTCGCGGAGGCGCCAGCCGTCCCTGCGCCAGAGCACGAGCGCGAGCGAGAAGGCGCCGGGAACGACGAGGAAGAAGGCCTTGAAGAGCGCGGCGGCCCCGAAGCTGAGCCCCACGACGAGGGCGAGCAGCGGACCGGTGCGCTCCCTCCGGTGCACGAGGACCAGAGGCAGGAAGAGGAAGAGGGTCTCGCCCGCGTTGGTGAGGAAGGGTCGCCCGTGCTGGATGGTGGAGAGGAAGCCCAGGAAGACGAGCCCGGCCCGGACCCCCGCGCCCCGGCCGGCGATGCGCGCCGCCAGCCAGGCGACGAGGAGCGCGGTGAGGAGCGTGGTGGCCACCACGGGCAGCCGGACGTGCCACAGGTCCCACGACGCGCCGCGCCTGGTGGAGACGATCGCCTGCCAGAAGAGGAGCGGGGGCTTCGTGTCGTTCACGCCCGACTCGGAGACGAGCGGGAGCCACCTCCCGGATGCCGCCGTGACCCGGGCGATCTGCATGTAGAGCGGCTCGTCTCCGATGGTGGGGGCGTTGATCGAGTCGAGCCCGTAGGCGTAGGCGCCCACCGCGACGGCGGCGGCGAGCGCGAGCGCCCAGGGGCCGGGAGCGGACGCCGCGGGGATGGGGAGGTCTTCGCGCATGGCCACCGGGGGGCCCGGTCGCCCTCCCTTATCACGGGAGATCCGGGGACGCCGCGGCTGCCGGCGGCCGGGTCATGAACCGACCCGGGTTGACTCCGAGGCGGGTCGGTCCACGGCACGGGGCGATCCGTCGCCTTCGCACCGACCCGACCCGCGCGGGACGAGGTGGGTGGGTGTCCTGCCCATGTGATCGCTCACATGGGGCATTCACCCCAGGTTGACCGGTGGAGTCCACGCAGTGACCGTCAGTGCACGGAGTGCGCGCACCGCCCGGTGCCGCCCCTTCGCACGTTTCCCGTCGATGTCTCCGCATGGGGATACCCCCAGTCGGTACGCGGCGTTGGCACCTCGGAAGCATGGATCTCCCGGACGACTGGAGCGACGCCGCGCGCGCCGCCGAAGCGCTGTACCCGCATCGGTTCCCTCATCCGAAGCACACGGAGAGTCAAATGCGAACTTCTCGCTTCACCCTGCTGGCTGCCCTGGCAGCCGCCTCCCTGGCCCTGGCGGGCTGCTCGGGATCGACCGGACCCCAGGGCCCCGCAGGCGCAGCGGGCGCCACCGGAGCCACGGGCGCCACCGGAGCCACGGGCGCCACCGGCGCAACGGGTCCCACCGGCGCGACGGGCCCCACCGGCCCCGCCGGCGAGCCCTCGGTCTTCACGACGCTCGAGTCCTGCGCGGGCTGCCACAACTCGACCTTGCCCGAGAAGCACGCGCTCGCCGACATCGACGCCGTGATGGTGACCCCCGTCTCCGTCACCGTGACCACGACGCCGGCGATCTCGGTCGCCGTCAGGTTCAACGTCAAGGTCCGCGGCGTGAACCGCAACGACTTCCTGCAGCGCGCGCAGGACGCCCGCGCCCACAACGAGGACGCGTACTGGGTCTACACGGCCAGCCCGACCTTCGCCGGCGCCCGCACGAAGATCCCCTGCGGCACGGCCGTCACGGCGACGTGCCTCAACCCGAGCGTCAACTGGGCGCTCACCCTGAACGGCAACGGCAACTACACGGCCACCGTGACCGGGCTCACCGACGTCCCCGTGAACGGGACCGCCTTCATGTTCTCGACGCTGGGCCCGAACGAGATGACGGCGACCACGGTCCAGTACGTCGGCGGGACCCGCCCGCACGACGTCGTGAGCAACCAGGCCTGCATCAACTGCCACGGCCTGCACGTCTGGCGCGGCGCTCCGCATGACGTCACGAGCGGCCAGGGCGTCGAGGCCTGCACCATCTGCCACAACCGCGTGGGCGCGACCGAGAAGCGCCTCACCGGCGCCGACTCGACGGCGAGCCCGCCGGTCACGGCCTACCCGGGCACCGACGGCACCGGCCTCATGGGCATCGTCCACGGCATCCACAACTCGAAGAACATGCCCGACGGCGTCTACACCTGGGTCTGGACGAACCAGACCAGCAAGAAAGACTTCTCCCTGGGCTTCCCGAGCTACATGACGAACTGCGAGGTCTGCCACGACGGGACCACCCGCCTCGCCGCGGTGAAGGACGCCCCGGTCACCTTCGCCCTCTGCATGTCCTGCCACGACAGCTGGGATGCCTTCCCGAAGACCCAGGTCGGCGGCTCGGCGGCCTTCCTGCACCGCTCGATCACCGCCAACTCGGGCCCGGCCTGCTCGACCTGCCACACCGGCTCGGCGGCGACCATCGCCGGCTTCCACAACGGGCTGCGCACCGAGCGCGCCGGCCTCATCTGGGACGGCACCGACCAGTCGGTCGTCCTGGGCGCGAAGATCGACATGCAGATCACCGGCGTGAGCTTCGCCGACACGACCATCAAGGTCACCTGGGTCGCCACCCAGGACGGCACGACGGTGAACCCCTGCAACACCGACATCACCGCCGGCCCGGTCTTCATCGGCGCCACGGCCAATGCCGCGACCGGTATGGTCGCCAGCAACATGAGCCTGCTCCGCGGCATCGCCCAGGCGGACGACTGGGTGAACGCGGGCCAGACCGGCACCGTCTCTCCCGGCCAGCCCATCTCGGTGAACCTGTCCTCGTCGAACACCAAGTGCGCGAGCAACGTCGCGACCGTCAGCGTCGCCCGTGAGACCTACATGTCTCCCGACGCGGTGAAGGGCATCGTCGCCATCCAGGGCAAGCCGCAGGTCCGGTTCGCGCCGGGCATCGGCACGGCGAACGAGGTCATCCAGGTCCGCGCCAAGACCCCGACCCGCGAGTACCTGCTCGCGAGCGGCGCGCTGCCGTCCGAGCTCCGCCGGCCCATCGTCGAGACCTCCAAGTGCCTCGACTGCCACGTGGGCTCGCTCTACCAGCACGGCGGCAACCGCATCGACAACAACGACCTGTGCGTCATGTGCCACAACCCGGCGGCCAACGAGAAGAACAACCGGGTCGGCATGGGCGTCACCGCCGAAGAGGCCTATGACGGCAAGGTGGGCGAGGCCTACGACATGCGCAACATGGTGCACGCCATCCACTCGGCGGGCGAGACGGGCATGCCGCTCGTGTACTACCGCTCGAACGGCATCTACTTCTTCGGCACGAAGGACGCGCTCGCCGCGGTCACCACCTGGCCGCGGACCGGCGGCGTCACCTGCAACGGCGCCGAGGGTCCGGTGACCTACTACAAGGTGTACGGCTCCTCCGCCACGGGCAACGTCCCGGAGCGGAACACCGACGGCACCTGCAAGACCACCGGCCTCCTGCCCAGCACCGACGGCACCTGGCGCATCCACAACTTCATCGAGGTCCACTACCCGCAGGGTCTCAACAACTGCGGCGCCTGCCACGCGGCCGCCTGGCCGCAGGCGGCGGTGGACGCGACGAAGGCCACCGCGCTCACGGTCGACCCGGGCGCGGCGCCGTGGGGCAACCAGCTCGACGACGTGCTCATGGGCCCGACGGCCGCCTCCTGCATGAGCTGCCACCAGTCGGCGGACCCGACCTGGCAGTTCGGCCTGCGCATCCACGCATACGGCCAGGGCTGGGTGCCGTCGACGTTCCCGGACGGCCGCCAGACGCTCATCGACGCGGCCTCTCACCTGCCGTAGTCTCGCGCGGCGAAGGGCTCCGGCTCTTCGTGATGTGAGGCGGGGGCGCGAAAGCGCCTCCGCCTCTTCGTTTCCGGGCCCCCTCAGGGGGACGACGGCCCCTGCACGGCGACGAACCGGATGGCCGTTTCGGTCGCCTCGACGACCCCGATCTCCCATCCCCGGTACGACATCACCTTGCCCCGGGACAGGTCGAGGCGCACCTCGGCGCGGTGCTCGGGGGCCTCCTTCTCGACGCCGTCCACGCTGCGGTACTCGGCGTAGCGCACGCGGATGGTGGCGCGTCCGGCCGGGTCGGTGCCGGCGAGCCCGAGGTAGACGAACTCGGCGCGGAGCCCCTCAATCCGCGACTTCCCCGACACCGGGTCGACCCGGACGGTCGTCCCCACGTGGTTCACCATCCGGCCGCCCACGGCGGCCTCCACGGCGTTTCCCGAGAAGGTGAAGCTCCCGGGAGCGGGAGCCTTCCCGGCCGAGGCACAGGCGGAGAGCGTGAGCGCCAGTGCTGCCGCGACGAGTCTCGCCATGTGCCACCCCGGGGCTGGAGGTGGGGAGACTCTAGCCCGCGCGCCCCCCCCGTGGTCGCCGATCTGGCCACCGCAGGCGGATCGTTGTACTGGAATCGACGTGCGCCAGTCCATTCCCCTCCGGGATCGCCCCGTCGACTGGATCCTGCTTGCCTTCTTCGTGGTGAACCTGGGCTTCATCACGTACATCGTCGACCTCGAGCAGCTGGTCATCGCCGACGTCACCCGGTTCGACTACCCGCTCTGGCCGCCGCGTGCGCTCGTCGACATGGTCCACTGGTGGGGCGACAACTTCGACCCCCTCCAGAACGCCCGGCCGCCCTGGTGGCGGGCCACCATCTGGCTCGACGTGCTGCTCTTCGGGCCGTTCTACGCCGCCGCCATCTGGGCCATCGCGAAGGGCCGGGAGTGGATCCGCATCCCGGCCATCTTCTGGTCCGGCGTCATGTTCGCGAACGTCTCCATCATCATGTTCGAGGAGTACTTCGGACCGCACGCCACCCCGGCGCGCGGGATCGTGACCCTCGCCAACCTGCCCTGGTGGTTGCTCCCCTTCTTCGTCACCTGGCGGTTCCGCGGCGAGCATCCCTTCACCCGGGAAGCGCCAGGGAGCTGAGTCCCGCCGATCCCGATCGGCCCCGCTACGTCCGGATCTCGGCGAGCACGACGTCGAAGATCGCCTGCTCGAGCCGCTCGACCGCCGCGGCCTCGAGGTGGACGAAGGAGAAGGAGACGTGCACGAAGCCCTGCTGCGGCTTCACCCCGGCGATCCGGACGGCCGCCACCACCGGATCGCCTCCCGGAAGCCGGAGCCTGGCGGTGAGCTCCTCGTCCGGCCCCGGGGCCCGGGCCATCCGCGCCGAGAAGCCTCCCACCGAGAGCTCGGCGGTGGCGAGACGCTCCAGCCGGACCCGGCTCTCGAGGGACACCTGGACCACGCGCGCCACCCGCAGCGCCTCGCGCGGGGACTGGTCCGGCTTCCGCGTCAGCCCCTGGGCCGACACCATCGCCCGCGCCAGCGCCTCGCGACCGGCCCGGTACTCCTGCATCTCCGCGGCGCCGAGCTCCCCGCGCTTGGCCCTCTCGTGGAGTGCCCGGAAAGCCGCGACCCACTGCGTGAGACCCATCGCCCCCTCCCCGGCCGCACGCCGGCCGCGTCCGGCCCCCGCTCGTGGCCCGGACGCCGGTCATATACACAACCCGTGCGCTTGCGGCCATTTCCCCGCCCGGATCGACGGGAGGAGGAGGCCCTCAGCGCCCGGGGTACGCCACGGGCAGCTCCGCCCGGAAGGCGGAGCCCTCGCCGGGAACGCTCTCCACGGTGAGCGTCCCCTGGTGCCCGGCCACGATGGCCTGGCTGATGGCGAGCCCGGGCCCCGACCACCTGCTCGAGCTGCCCCTGCGCCACCTCGACCTCCGGAGCCTGCGCGTCCTCGACCGTGATGGCGACGCTCCGGGCGACCGTGGCGGGTAGCCAGCGTCGGGCCCCCGAAGCTCGAGAGCTCCTGGAGGTGGAGAGGCCGGCCGTCGGGGTCGCGGAGCAGGTCGCCCATCCCGTGCACCCAGGGCATCTCGCCGGTTCGCTGGACGATCACCCGGTACTCCTCGTCGAAGCGCGCTCCGTGGCGGAGGAGGTCCGTGAGATAGGCCCTCATCCCGGCCCGGTCGTCGGGGTGGACGATCCGGAGCCAGTCCGCGCTCCCGCGGGGGAAGCTCGCGTCGATGCCGAAGATGGTCTCCAGTGTCGCCGAGCTGGTCCAGCGGTCCCCGGGGACGTCCAGGAGGTAGTGGCCGATCCGGGCGATTTCCTGGCTCATCCGCAGCCAGCGCTCGCTCTCCCGCAGCGACTCCTCGGCCTGCCTGCGGTCGGTGACGTCGAAGGCCACGCCGACGACGGCCACGATGCGCCCCTCGGCGTCGCGGACCGCCCGGCAAGTTCGCCACGCGCCCCACCCGGGGTCCATCCGATCCCCATTCAGGCCGCCAGGCGCTGCACCGCGTCGAGGACGTCCTCCACCAGGAAGGGCTTCCGGAGGAGCTCCGTGCCGTCGAGGGACTCTTCGAAGGCGGTGACCACCACCACGGGGATGTCGGCCAGCGCCGGGTCGCGGAGCTGGGCCTCCCGGAACTCCCAGCCGCTCATGACCGGCATCATGAGGTCGAGGAGGATCACGTCCGGTCGCCTCGCACGCGCCTCGGCCAGGGCGCGTCGACCGTCGGCGGCCGAGGCGACCTCGTACCCCTCGCTGGCGAGCAGCTCGACGAGGAGCTCACGGATGTCCCGGTCGTCGTCGACGACGAGCACACGCCGCGCGCCAGCGCGACGGGTCGCGCTCCAGGCGCCCGGGATCGGTGTGGCCAGCTCCGGCATCTCTCGCTCTCGGGTACGGCAGGCCCGGCGAGACGGCACGGGAATTGCGGGGCGTAAGCGTCCGTGCTTCGCGTCGGGAGAGCGAATGTTTGCACATGCACCGTCTGTTGCCGCGACGAAAGGGAGGACGTCATGACGAAGACCATCGTGGCAGCCCTGCTGGGAGCCCTGCCGACCTGGACGTTCGCGACGAGCTGGGTGAACGTCCCGCTCCTCGACGCCACCTGCGCGGAGACGGCGAAGGTGGAGCCGGACGGCCATCCGCGGGACTGCCTGCTCCAGTGCGCCGCCAGCGGCTTCGGGATCCTCGATCACGGAACCTGGATCCCCCTCGACCAGGTCGGGGACGAGAAGGCGCTCGCGGCGCTCCGGGCGACGAGCCGCGAGGATCACATCCGGGTGAACGTCACCGGGGAGCGCGACGGGGCGATCATCCGCGTGACCGCCCTCACGATCGCGGAGTGATGGTCGCGGGCGCGGCCCGCCGCGTCGGCACCTGGGCCTCGTAGAGCCTCACGTTCCGGAGGAGGACGTGGGCACCGACCGTCCCCAGCATGAGGGGGACGAGGAGGTCGTAGCTCCCGGCCAGCTCCGACACCAGGATCATGGCGCCCAGCGGGACGTGGGCGATGCCGCCGTACAGGGTCGCCATGCCCACGAAGGCGAACGAGGCGGGCTGGATGGCGGCGCCGGGAAAGACGGTGGCCGCCAGGTGGCCGAAGGCCGCCCCGACCATCGCCCCGATGGAGAGCGAGGGGGCGAAGTCCCCCGCGCTGCCCCCGGTCCCCACGGTGAGGGATGCCGCGAGGATGCGGAGCGCCGCGAGGCCGAGGAACAGGCCCGCGACGCGCATCGAGATGGGCAGGCTCCCGCCCAGGGCCAGCTGGGCGATCCCGTAGCCACCGCCGAGCAGGGCGGATTCCGCCGGGATCGGCCCGACCGAGCCGAGGCGACCGAGGTGCATCGCCACGACGATCGCGCCGAGCGCGAGGCCGCCCAGCGCGGGCGCGAGCCAGAGCGGCAGGCCCGTACCCAGCGTGAAGCGGCGGACCCCGTGGAGCGCCCAGACGAACGCCGCGCCGACCCCGGCGACGAGCACCGCGAGCACGGCGTAGAGGGGGAGGTGCGCCACCACGAAGGGGTGCGCGGGCAGGTTCCCGAAGAACGGCTTCGTCCCGAGCAGGGTGTAGGAGACCGCGTAGGAGACCACGCTCGCGAGCACCGACGGCACGAGCGCCTCGGCCTCGAAGTCGTCCCGGTACAGCACCTCGGCGGCGAGCACCGCGGCGCCGAGCGGGGTCTGGAACACCGCCGACATGCCGGCGCCGATCCCGGCCACGTAGAGCATGCGCCGCTCCTCCGGGGAGACGGGGAGCCAGCGGGGGAGCAACGCCCCGAGCGCGCTGCCGAGCTGCATCGACGGCCCCTCGCGCCCGCCGGCCCCCCCGGTCGCGAGGGTGGCGACCGAGGCGAGGAACTTCGCCGGCACGAGCCGCGCCGGGACCTCCGCGACGCCGGCGTGGTAGGTGGCGATGGTCCGGTCTGAGCCTCCCCCGAAGACGGCGGGGACCCAGCGGGCGAGCAGCCCCGCGACGAGCCCACCGGCCGCGGGGATGACGAGGAGCAGCCAGGGAGTGGCGATGGCCGCCTCGTCCGGGGGCCCCGTCTCGCCCGCCGCCTGGAGCACCCTCGCCCCGGCGAGCCGGACGAGCAGGAGCACCTTCCCCCCGTCCACGAGCGCGTTGAACGCCGCGCCGACGAGCCCCGCGATCACGCCCAGGGCCATGGCGAGGAGGAGCGATCGCCCGAGCATCCGGAGCTCGAGGGGTCCGGCGCCGGCGGAGAGGAGCGCGCCCATGCGGCTCGCTCCCCATCGCTCGCGAATCCGGAGATCCCATCCCATGGCGTGCCGCCGGGCGGCGACCGACTATGGCACACCTTGCATCCGGAACGGTCAGCGAGCGACCCGTGGCGACGACGCCGGCCAGCGCGCGGTCCTCACGGCTCCTCGGCGTCGTCCCGCGCCTGCTCGTGGTCGCCTGGTCCGGGCGAACGCTCCCGCCAGAGCGTCCGGACGTCCTCCCACCCGGGCTCGTGCATGACGTCCCGGGCGAATCCCCGCTCGAGCGCCGCGTAGTCCTCGAGGTCGAGCCCGGGGCCGTCGGGCGCGGTGTCCCTCCGGTGCTCCAGGTAGGCGTCGATGCGGCGCCGCACCTCCGCCTCGAACCGCTCGATCCGTTCCTGGTCGATGCTCATGGGGATGGGCCACTTGCTCCCGGCCTCGCGTTGATCGCACGGTCGGAGGGGTCGTCGCAATGCCCCGCCACGCCGCGAGCGTTAGGGTGGAGGCGATGCCCCCCCTCGCCTTCCTCCCCGGCGCCGCCGGAGGCGGCTCGTTCTGGGCGCCGGTGGCGGAGCGGCTCGGCGATCGGCTGCCCCGGGAACCCTGCCGCACGGACCGGCTGGCCGGGATCCAGGCGCCGACCCTCCTGCTGTGGAGCGACGCCGATCCGATCAGCCTGCCGTCCGTGGCGCGATTCCTCGCCGATCGCATCCCGGACGCCCGGATCGTCATCGTCCCAGGCGGGACGCACGCGTTCGGTCGGGAGCGTCCGGACGAGGTCGCCGTCGCGATCCGCTCCCATCTCGAAGGAGCCTGATCCCATGGACGACGGAACGATCGCGGTCGCGCGGAAGTGCCTCTCCGGTGCGGAGGAGGGAACGATGGACTTCCCGGCCATCGTGCGCACGCTGATGGATGCCGGCTTCGATGGCTACACGGTCGACTACCGGCGCGCGACGGCCACCTACTTCCTTCCCGACGGGGACGGTGTCGAGTTGCCCATGCCGCGGACCGGCGCCGGGGTCGCGGCCGGTTTCGACGCGAGCGCCATCGCGCAGGCCGTGCGCGAGGCCCAGGCCAAGGCCCCCGGCTACACCTACGCGGGCTTCACCGCCAAGGTGATGGCGGCCGGCTGGGCGGGCTACATGGTCTCCTTTCCGGGAAGGCGCGTCCTCTACTTCGGGCGGACGGCGGAGACGCACGTCGAGCACTTTCCGAGGTAGTTCCCCGCGCGGCCGCGTGCGCCTGGCCCCTACCCGCCCCGGATGGCGGCGGCGACGGAGGGGAGCTCGGCCCGATCCCCGCCGGTGCCCACCACCTGGATGCCCCGGCCCGCGCCCTCGAACCTGGGGATCACGTGGATGTGGAGGTGGCCCACGTGCTGGCCGGCGGCGCGGCCGTGGTTCCAGCCCACGTTCATGCCCGAGGGCCGGAGCGCACGCTCCACCTTCCCCTGCACGGCCTTCACCGCGAGGAAGAGGTCCCCCACCGCCGCCTCGTCGAGCGCGGTGAGCGTGGGAGCGTGCGCGCGGGGCACGACGAGGACGTGCCCCCGGGCCGCCGGGAAGACGTCGAGGAAGGCGATCGCGCCGGGGCTCTCGTGGACGACCTCGGCCGGGATCCGGCCGGCGAGGATCTCGCAGAAGATGCAGTCGGGCATGCGGGTAGATTAGCGCAGGGGTGTCACCGGAGCCTGGACCCGGAATTGAACCAGGAACACGGGGATGCTCCATCGCGACCCGGAGACCCGCGGGGGTCGTTACCCCCAGTCGTCCTGCTGCGCTGAAACGGTGCGTGGGCAGCCTGGAGCGTCGGGCAATGGTGCTGGAGTGGACATGAGAGAGGCTCGCCCCGGCCATGTCACTCCCTGACCGGGGCCACCCTGCCCGACCACGGCGTCCTGTCGGGACGTGCACCGCGGGTGAGGTCCGGGGGCACCGGGTTCAGGGTCCAGGGTCCCGTATCGACGCCCCACCTTGCTGCCACGGCGGCCAGGGCGATCTCCGGCCACTTCGGGTCCGTCAGCCGGGTAGCCTCTCCTTCTCGGTGGCGCTGCGCGTCGGGCGGGCCGGAGCATCGAGGTCCACCGTCCGTCCGTTCCCATGCCTTTCACTGCGAGTCATGACGGTCAAGCCCGCGAGGAGCTGGCTCGCACTTCTTCACATCGCCCGGACGAGGCTGCGTCACCGCCCCCCCCGGCGGGGCGTGGCCACGGTGCATGAAGTGGCGGCGATGGCCCCGACGTCGAGGCCGGCTGGGCTACATGGCGACGCAGACGAACTTGAGGTCGACCTGCTGCTGCCAGGGTCCCTTGCCGCTGTAGCAGGGATAGCCGGGCAGGCACTCTGGATGACGCGGGTGCTGGATGTCCGTCAACTTGATGTCCACCACCTTCCACCGCCGGGTGTCACAGACCTTCGCCATCTCCGCCGACGCCTTCGCCTGGGTGTCGGCGTCGGGCGGATACCCGGGGCACAAGATGCGCACGGTGCCGCCATCCTGGCTGCGGTCCTGGAGGACGGCGGTCGAGGTCATGGGCCCGGCGCAGGCGACGACGGTCAGGGCCAGAACGCAGAGAAGCAGGATCTTGAACATGGAATCCCCCGGTGGTTGCGGGGAGCCTACGGGGCGGGTTCCTCCACATCAACGGCCCGTGCGGGGCAGCGTTGCCGAGGCTGAAGTCGAGGAGCGAGGTCGACGACCTCCGAGGCTGTGTGGCCTGCGCGGAGGATGTCGTCGCCAGGGGGCGGGGGTACCGATGGCGGATCATCCCGTGGGTCGCTAGGATTCTGCCATGAGCAACACGGCCCGGAAGGACCTCCACGCCCTCGTCGATGCGTTGCCCGCAAGCGAAGAGCAGGCGGCACGGCGCTACCTGGAATACCTGCGGGACGCGAGCGACCCGTATGCCAGTCTCGACAGGGTCGATCCATTGGTGGACATGGCAGATGAGGAGCGTGCCAGGCTTCATGCCTCGATCCAGCGGGCGGAAGCAGAGATCGCGAATGGCGGCTCGGCCTCGGCCGAGGATGTCGTTCGGGAGCTCCGGGCGACGCGGTGAAGGTTCAGGTCTCGCCGACGGCACGCCGGCAGCTTCTCGCGCTTGCTGCCTGGTGGAACGAGAATCGCAGGACCGCAAGCGTTCGAGTCGAGGACGCCTTCGAGACCGCAGTCGCCGCCATGGCGGAGCATCCGGGTCTTGGACCGGCTTACCCTCTCGACGCACGGTATCGGACGTGGCGGCTCAGGGGCACGCCCTACTTCCTCCTCTACCGGGTCGACGACGCGGCGGGAATCATCTGGGTCGTCGCTGCTTGGAGCGCCGTCACGGGCCTTGGCCCCGAGTTGCCCTGATCCCGCCGCACCTTGTCAGGCGGCTTCCACATCCGCCTGTTCGAGACCGACGGCGACAGCCGAAGATCAGAAAGCCCCCCAGGACTTGCATCCTGGGGGGCCGATGTCGGCGCTCGATGACTTGGTGCCTGGACCCGGAATCGAACCAGGGACACGGGGATTTTCAATCCCCTGCTCTACCAGCTGAGCTATCCAGGCGAATCTCTCGGCCGGCCTTCCGGGCCGCCGAGGGGGCCTGTTTTACGATCGCTCCCCCGCCAACGCAAGCCCGGAGCGGATCCCGCCCCGGCGCCTCCGGGCGCCCTCAGATCTTGGGAACGGCGGTGAGCACGGCCTTGCCGTCCTTCACCGCCACCTTGAACTCGACCCGCTTGGCCCTGAACCGGGCCGCGATCTCCGGGCTCTGCTTCGCCACCGTCCGGGCGAGCGCCTCGTACGACAGCTTCGAGACGTCCTCGTTGCAGCTGCGCTTGGCCGCCACGTAGGCGTCGAAGAGCGCCCGCATCTCCGGCTCGGCCATGGCGGGCGGCGGGGTGGGGGCGGGACGCGGCGGGAGCGGCGGGGGACGCGG
>JBAVCR010000452.1:0-5756 GCA_049586815.1 Anaeromyxobacteraceae bacterium | reverse complement strand
GATCGGGCCCGTGCGCCCGTTCGCCGCCCTGGTGGACCTGCGGGTGCCCGGGGGCCCGGACGGCGAGGCCGTCCGCCGCCTCGAGGAGAAGTTCCCCGGCATCCCGCTCGTGGCGTTGACCGCCCATCCGGAGGCCGCACCCCCCGGCTGCCGCGCGCTCTTCGGGAAGCCCTTCGACACCGCCGACCTGCTCGGC
The DNA here is from genome assembly GCA_049586815.1 of Anaeromyxobacteraceae bacterium. GTDB lineage: Bacteria > Myxococcota > Myxococcia > Myxococcales > Anaeromyxobacteraceae > CAIOAK01. Next base: position 5,560 of record JBAVCR010000452.1, on the reverse strand, counting down.
GCCGTGGAGCGCCTCCACGCGGAAAGGACCGCCACACCGTGACCTCCCACGCCCCGGCGCGACGGCCCCGCGTCCTCGTCGTCGACGACAACGCCGCGCTCGCCGACAACCTGCGCGACATCCTGGAGGACGCCGGGTTCGCCGTCCGCTCCGCCGGCACCTGCGCGCAGGCCCATGCCGTCGCCCGCGGCGGCTTCGACGTCGCCCTCGTCGACCTGGCCCTCCCCGACGGCAACGGCACCGAGCTCGCCCAGCAGCTGAAGGACGCCTCGCCCGACAGCGAGGTCGTGCTCCTCACCGGCCACGCCACCATGGAGTCCGCGCTCGACGCGGTCCGCGCCGGCGCCTGCGCGTACCTCCAGAAGCCGGTGAACCCGCCCGAGCTGGTGATGACGCTCGAGACGGCGATGCGCCACGTCCGGCTCCACTCCGAGAAGCGGGAGCTGGCCCGCCGGGCCGCCATGGCGGAGAAGCTGGCCGCCGTGGGCACGATGACCGCCGGCCTCTCCCACGAGATCCGCAACCCGCTCAACGCCGCGGCGCTCCAGCTCACCGTGCTCGAGCGGCGGGTCGGCAAGCTCCCGGCCGGCGAGCAGGCCACGCTGCTCCAGCCCCTCCACCTGGTCCGCGACGAGATCCGGCGCCTCGACCACATCCTGGAGGACTTCCTCCAGTTCGCCCGCCCGCGCGAGTTCTACCCCAAGCCGGTCGAGGTCGCCCCGGTGCTCGACCGCGTGCTCACGCTGCTCGGGGGACCGGCCGACAAGCGGCGCATCCGCGTCAGGCGCGACTTCGAGGTGGTCCCTCCCGTGGCCGGCGACGAGGAGCGCCTCCAGCAGGTGGTGATGAACCTGGGCCTGAACGCCCTCGACGCCGTCCGCGAGGGAGGATGGGTCCGGGTCTCCTGCCGCGCCGGGGAGGACCCGGAGGTGGTGGAGATCCTCATCGACGACAGCGGCTCGGGCGTGCCCCCGGAGATCCGCGAGCGCATCTTCGAGCCCTTCTTCACCACCAAGGCGGAGGGCTCCGGGCTCGGGCTCCCCATCGTGCACGCCATCGTGACCCAGCACGGCGGGACCATCACCGTGGAGGACGCCCCCGAGGGCGGGGCCCGCTTCGCGCTGCGCGTGCCGCGGGCCCGCTAGGACGACCCGTCAGGATCCGGCCGGCTCCTCCGCCATCTCGTCGCCCTGCGGGGCGCCGCCGTTCGCGTACTCCTTCAGGCGGTACTGGATCTTGCGGACGCTGATCCCGAGGATCTCGGCGGCGCGCGAGGTGGAACCGCCCACCATCTCCAGCGTGCGCAGGATGGCCTCCCGCTCGATCTCGTAGAGCGTGGCGCCGGGGATGAGCGCTCCCGGGCTGCGCTCGCGGGGCCGGGGGCCGCGCAGCGTGGGCGGCAGGTCGTCGGCGGTGAGCTCGGGCCCCTTGGCGAGCACGACGGCGCGCTCCACCACGTTCTCGAGCTCGCGGATGTTGCCGGGCCAGTCGTGGGCGAGCAGCGCGTTCAGGGTCCCGGGCGCGAGCCCGCGGATCTCCTTGCCGTAGGCCTTGCCGTACTTCTCCACGAAGTGGCTGACCAGCGCCGGGATGTCCCCCTTGCGGTTCCGGAGCGGAGGCAGGGTCACCGCCACGACGTTGAGCCGGTAGTAGAGGTCCTCGCGGAACTTGCCGGTCTTCACCTCGCTGGCCAGGTCGCGGTTCGTGGCCGCCACGAGCCGGACGTCGACCTTGATGGTCGACACGCCGCCCACCCGCTCGAACTCCTTCTGCTGGAGGACGCGCAGGAGCTTGATCTGGAGCGCCGGGGAGATGTCGCCGATCTCGTCGAGGAACAGCGTCCCGCCGTCGGCGAGCTCGAAGCGCCCCTCCTTGCGGCCGATGGCGCCTGTGAAGGCCCCCTTCTCGTGGCCGAAGAGCTCGCTCTCGAGCAGGGTCTCGGAGAGGGCGGCGCAGTTCACCTTGATGAAGGGGCGGTCGCGGCGGGGCGACTCCTCGTGGAGCGCCTGCGCGATGAGCTCCTTGCCGGTGCCCGACTCGCCCAGGATGAGGACCGTGGCGCGGGTGGGAGCGGCGCGCTTCACCACCTCGTAGACGGCCTGCAGCTCGGGCGCGTCGCCCACGATGTTGTGGAAGCGGTAGCGCTCCCGGACGCGCTCGCGCAGGTTCTGGGTATCCCGTTGCAGGCGCAGCTTCTCGAGCGCCTTCTCGAGGACGACGAGCACCGCGTTCACGTCGAGCGGCTTGACGAGGTAGTTCTCCGCGCCGGCCCGCATGGCCTCGACGGCGGCCTCGACGCTCGCGAAGGCGGTCATCATGACGAAGACCGCGTCCGAGCCCTGCTCGCGCGCCTTCTGGAGGAGCGTGATCCCGTCCATGCGCGGCATGCGCACGTCGGCCAGGACCGCCGCCGGGGCGAAGGACTGCATGAGCTGGAGCGCGTCCTCGCCGTCGGCCGCCTCCATGAGCTCGTAGCCCTCCTCGGTGAGGATGTCCTTCAGGGCCTGTCGCGCGTTCCCCTCGTCGTCGACGACGAGGATGCGTTCCTTGCCGCCGCGCATTGCGTTCTTGCCCGCCGTCATCTCGTTTCGCCTGCCTCCCTGTCCCGGTGTCAGCGCAATGGCTGCGGAGGGCCGCATCTTATGCACTCTTTTCGGGCGGTGGTCCACCCCTCAGCGCTGCAAACGTCCGACGCTGCGAGGTTCTTCCCGGACGGAGCGCTGCGGGGCCCGGACGAAAGCGTTGCGGGAAGGCGGGATCCTGCGCCTCCGGATCAAGCGTTTCCGCCGAGCTCCTTCAGGCGTCCCACCCGATCGTAGGGTCGCCAGCGGAAGATCGCGCCGAGCGACTCCGCCTCGCGACGGCATGCGTCGTGGTCGAGGCCCGGCATCCCGACGAAGCTCGCCTGCACCTCCGGAACGTGCCGCAGCGCGGCACGAATGAAGCCACGCACCGCCTCCCAGGCAGCTTCCCCGTGCCGATTCGGGCAGATGCGCGCATAGGTGGCTGCGTCGGGCGCGTTCAGCGAGACGACGACCGCCCCCACCCCCGCTGCGGCCAGGTCCGGCGTGACGTCCCGACCCTCCCGGAGGTTCGCGAGCCCGTCGGTGTCGACCCTCACCCGCGCCACGCCGGCCTCCCGCAGGCGACGCGCCACGTCGAGAAGGACCTCGAGGCGGCGCGTCGGTTCCCCGAGGCCCGTGAACACCACCTCGGGACGGCCGGAGAGGCCGGCCCGGACCACCTGCTCCCAGACCTCGTCGGCAGTGGGGGGCCGCGTGAGCCTCAGGTCGTGACCTCCGACCACCCAGTCGTCGTCGCGGATCTTGGGGCAGAACACGCAGGCGAGCGTGCACGCCGAGGTCACGTTCAGGTAGAGGGCGTCGCCGAGCGCGTAGGCGTAGACCGGCGCGCCGTCCGGGGCTGTCGAGGACACGGGGGGGACTTAATCGTCCCCGGGGCGGTGGCCACTGCACCCGAGGCAGAAGCGAGCCTCGGGGATGGCGCGAAGCCGCTGCAGGCCGAGCGGCCCTCCGCAGGCGACGCAGGTCCCGTAGATTCCGGACGCGATCCGCCCGAGCGCCGCGTCGACCTCGGCGAGCTCGCGGGCGACGCGCGTGGAGAGCACGACGGTGGGGGTCTCGTCGTCGGACATGTACATCGCGGCCATGTGGGAGTCGTCCTGGGAACGGCGCAGCGCCTCTCTCCGGTTGAGGAGGAGGGAACGGGCCTCGCTGTCGATCCGGCTCATCGTTCGGGACTTCCCAGGGCGCCACCACGGCGCCTTCCCCCCTCCTTTTCACGGGGCGTGCCGAAGCGAAATGGCAGATTCCCTGGGGATTTTGCTTGCACCGCTTGCGTCCAGCCGGGCGCCCGACGCATCCGTTGCGCGTCAGCGGTCGGGGGTTCCGTCGTCCGGTCCCGGGGAGGCGCGCAGGATGGTGGCGAGCGCGCGGAGCGCGTCGGTCGAGGTGAAGATTCCCACCACGGTGGCCCGCTCCACGACGAGCGCGGACCCGTGGCGCCGGGTGGCCATGGCGTCCGCCACCTCGGCGAGCAGGGCGTCGGGCGCGACCACGAAGGGCTCGGCGCTCATCGCCTCCTCGACGCGTTCGCGGGCCATGTCGACCCCGCGCAGCGTCTCCATGAGGTAGAGGTCGCGCTGCGACACCACGCCCACGAGACGACCCTCGTCGACGACGGGAAGGTGACGCACTCCCTTCTCGCGCATCACCTGGTGGGCCTCGGCGAGCGTGTGGTGGCTCGAGACGGAGTGCGGTCCCACGGTCATGAACCGGCGGATCGAGTGGCGCGCCATGGCGTCCTCCCTTCGGTTCCCTGGAGCGTAACCCCGGAGCGCGCGGTTGTCTCGGACCTCCGCCTGGGTTAGCTTCCGCGCACCATGGAGAAGACCTGGGTCAAGGACATCAAGGAAGGCGAGCGGGTGAAGTCCGTCTTCGTCGTCGCCCGCAAGGCCGTGCCCACCGCCAAGAGTGGCAAGACCTACCTGGCGGCGACGCTCGTCGACCGGACCGGTGAGATCGAGGCGCGCTCCTTCGACCGCGTGGAGGAGCTTTCCGGCCTCTTCGAGGAGAAGGACCTCGTCGAGGTGGAGGGCGCCGTCGGCACCTTCCAGGGCAAGCCGCAGCTCCGCGTCGAATCGGTGGCGAAGCTCGACGCCGCCGCCGCCGGGGTCGACCCGGCCGACTTCGCCTGGGTTCCCCCGCCCGAGCCGCGCAAGCCGGAGAAGGCCCCGGCCGAGGACACGAGCGACGTCGCCTGGGCCGAGCTCGTCGGGCTCGTCGAGGCCATCACCGACGTCCACGTGAAGGACCTCGTGAAGGCCTTCCTCGCCGACGACGACCTGGCCGCGCGCCTGCGCCGCGCTCCCGCCGCGAAGAGCGTCCACCACGCCTACCCGGGCGGGCTGCTCGAGCACACGGTGAGCTGCATCAAGCTCTCCCACCGGATCGCCGACCAGTACCCGCAGCTCGACCGCGACCTGCTCGTCGCCGGCGCCTTCTTCCACGACATCGGCAAGGTCCGCGAGCTCGCCTACGACCGCTCCGTCGAGTACACCGACGAGGGGCGCCTGGTGGGACACCTCGTCATGGCCGCCCAGTGGATCCACGAGAAGGCCCGCCGCGTCGGCGTTCCCCGCGAGCTCGAGCAGCACGTGGTGCACCTCGTGCTCTCGCACCACGGGAAGCTCGAGTACGGCTCGCCGAAGACGCCCACCACCCTCGAGGCGCTCGTCACCCACTTCATCGACGACCTCGACAGCCGCCTCAACTCCTGGGTCGGCCTGATGGGCAAGGACGGCGGCACGCGCCGCTGGACCGACGCGCAGAACATCTACGGCCACCACATCTGGCGCGGCACGCTGCCCACCGCCCAGGTGGAGAAGAAGGGTCCGCCCCCGGAGCTCATGACTCCGGTCATCTACGTCCCCCGCCCCTCCGCGAACGGGCAGCCGCGCCGCCCCCAGCAGGAGAAGAAGCCGAAGCCGCCCCGCCCCCCGCGCGCGGAGCGCCCCGAGCCCCGCCCGGCAGCCGAGGGC
>JBAVCR010000451.1:0-6463 GCA_049586815.1 Anaeromyxobacteraceae bacterium | reverse complement strand
GCGGTGAGGGCCGTGCCGGAGAGCTCGACCTCGGCCACGCCGGACGAGACCGAGATGCGGACCACCTCCACCGCGCGGGCCGGCCCGGCCGCGGCCAGCGCGGCGGCGAGGAGGAAGGCGGCGCCCGGTCCCCGCATCCGGGGCGACGCCTACGAGGCGGCCCCCGCTCCGGGGCGGCGCGCCGCGCGGAGCTTGTGCCAGACGAAGGCCGCCACGGCGAGCACGATGACGACGCCGATGGCGAGGTCGAAGCGGTGGAAGGCGGCCTTGAGCGTCGGGTCGCTGTTCCACTTCTCTCCGAGCTTCATGCCCACCCAGGCGAGCCCCCAGCACCAGGGGAAGCTGCCCACGAAGGTGTAGACGATGAACTTCGTCATGTTCATCCGGGAGACGCCGGCGGGGAAGGCGATGAAGGTCCGGATGACGGGGAGGAGCCGCGCCCAGAAGACCACCGCAGCGCCGTGGCGCGTGAAGAGCCGGTCGGCGAGGTCGAGCTCGTGGTGGGAGAGCAGCACGTACTTCCCGTACTTCTCGATGATGGGGCGCCCCCCGTACATGCCGAGGTAGTAGGCCGGGATCGATCCGACCACGCAGCCCACCGCGCCCCAGAAGGCGGCCCCGAGCAGCGTGAACTGCCCCAGGTGAACGAGGTAGCCCGCGAATGGCATGATGATCTCGGAGGGCAGCGGGATGCACGCGCTCTCGATCGCCATGAGGAGCATGACCCCGCCGTACCCCATGGAGGAGATCACCGCCGTGGTGAAGACCGCCAGCACCTCGATGATCTTGGCTACCACCTCGGGCCTCCCTCGCTTCGCGCCTTCGCGCCGTCGCCGTAGAACACCTCGTCGTAGGGACAGGTGCAGTCGGTCCCGGGGGGCTCGGGGTAGAACACCGGCCTCCCCTTCCAGCTCCGCAGCCAGTGTCCGCGCGCCCGGCCCGGCGCCGCGGCGCTGCCGGTGGCCACCGCCGGCGGGACGCCGGGATCCCCGGGGCCGAGGAGCCAGCCGGGCTGGAGGGTCACCTTCCCGGCGCCCCCGGGCAGGTCGACCGCCAGGTGCGGCACGGCGAGGCCGCTCGTGTGGCCGCGGAGCTTCTCCAGGATCTCGAGCCCGGCGGCGAGGGGCGTGCGCAGGTGGCCCGTGCCCTCGGCCAGGTCGCCCTGGTGCAGGTAGTAGGGGCGGACGCGCCAGGAGAGCAGCCGGTGGTTCAGGTCGGCGATGGTCCGCGCCTGGGAGTTCACGCGGCGGAGCAGGACGGTCTGGTTCTCGACCGGCACGCCCCGGTCGACGAGCCGCTCGCAGGCGGCCCGGGCCTCGCCGGTGCACTCCTTCGGGTGGTTGAAGTGGGTCACGACGAAGAGCGGGGCGAGCCGGCGGAGCCGGAGCGCGAGCGGCTCGGTGATGCGCATCGGGTTCACCACCGGTGCACGGGTGGCGAGCCGGAGGATCTGCACGTGCGGGATGGCCCGCAGCTCCTCGAGGATCCAGCCGATGCGGTCGTCGGAGAGGGAGAGCGGGTCGCCGCCCGACACCACCACGTCCCGCACCTCGGGCCGGGAGCGCACGTAGGCGATGCCCTCCAGCACAGCGTCGCGGTCGAAGGCGCCCTCCTCGCCCCCGGTGATGCGCCTCCGGGTGCAGTGGCGGCAGTAGACGGCGCAGTGGTCGGCCACGAGGAAGAGGACCCGGTCGGGGTACTTGTGGACGACGGCGCGGACCGGCCGCCGGCCGTCCTCCCCCAGGGGATCGCGCAGGTCGCCCGCGGCCTCGTCGGTCTCGTCGGCCACCGGGATCACCTGCATCCGGACCGGGCAGGCGGGGTGGCGCGGGTCCATGAGCGAGGCGTAGTACGGGGTCGCCCCCACCCGGAACCGCCCAGCGGCGCCCGAGAGCCCCCGCCGCTCCTCGGCGGACAGGTCGACCAGGGCGGCGAGCTCGGCCTCGGTGCGCAGCATGTTCCGCTGCTGCCAGCGCCAGTCGCCCCAGTCCGCGTCGGAGACGCCGGGGAAGGATGTCCGGGAGTCGATCATCGGGGAACCGGCGGAGTCGCGGGCGGGCGGAAGCTACCGGCGCACCGGGGGGAAGTCAAACCTGCGCGACCCGCCCTTCCCGCTTATCCTGGCCCCCCGCGCGAGGGGGGTGTATCCGTGCCCCCTCGGCGTTAGAGAGACGGGTGCGGCCGGTGCGCCGCGGAGGAGCGACGGATGTCGACCATTCCCCTTCGGCAGGACGCGGCGCAGGCGGGCGACCCCCGCCCCGTCCCGGCCATCACGAGCCGGTTCCCGGCCGGTCCCCGCTCGATCTGGAAGGACACGCCCGACGCCCAGTGGAACGACTGGCACTGGCAGCAGCGGGAGCGCATCACCCGCGTCGACCAGCTCGAGAAGGTGATCCACCTCACCGAGGACGAGCGGCAGGCCGCGGTGGAGACGGACGCGGACTTCCACATGGGCATCACGCCGTACTACGCGGCGCTGATGGACCCGGAAGACCCGCGCTGCCCGGTGCGGCTCCAGTCGGTGCCGACCATGGGGGAGACCATCGTCGCCGCCGCCGACCTGGAGGACCCGCTCGGCGAGGAGCGGGACATGCCGGTTCCCGGCATCACCCACCGCTACCCCGACCGCGTCCTCTTCTACATCACGCACAACTGCCCGGTGTACTGCCGCCACTGCACCCGCAAGCGCAAGGTGGCCGACCCGTCGTCGGCGGCCGCGAAGAAGCAGGTGGAGGACGGCCTCGACTACATCGCGCTCCACCCCGAGATCCGCGACGTCGTCATCTCCGGCGGCGATCCGCTCTCCCTCTCCGACGACCGGCTCGACTACATCCTCGGCCGGCTGCGCAGCATCCCGCACGTGGAGATCTTCCGGCTCGGGACCCGCAACCTCGTCACCCTCCCCCAGCGCGTCACCGACGACTTCGTCCACATGCTCCGGCGCCACCAGCCGGTCTTCGTGAACACGCACTTCAACCACCCGAAGGAGTGCACGGCGGAGGCCTTCGAGGCGGCTCGGCGGCTCGCCGACGGCGGCTGCGTCATCGGCAACCAGATGGTGCTGCTGAAGGGCGTGAACGACGATCCGAAGACGGTGATGGAGCTGAACCACAAGCTGCTCCTCATGCGGATCCGCCCCTATTACATCTACCAGTGCGATCTGGCGAAGGGCATCAGCCACTTCCGGACCACCGTCGAGGCCGGGCGCCGCATCATCCGCGCCCTGCGCGGCCACACGAGCGGGCTCGCCGTCCCCCACTTCGTCGTCGACGCGCCCGAGGGCGGCGGCAAGATCCCGGTGAACCCCGACTACGTGGTGCGCCACGAGGGGAAGAAGTGGGTCTTCCGGAACTTCCAGGGCAAGGACTACACCTACTTCGAGCCCTGACGTGCCTCGCGCCGCACCGGGCTCCCGGCGCGCTCAGGCTCCGGAGGTCACCACCGCGAGCATCCGCGAGGGCGAGGCGCCGAGACCGCGGAACAGGTGCGGGCGGCGCGCGTCGAGGTAGGCCCCGTCGCCGGACTGGAGCACGCAGCGCTTGCCGTCGTAGGTGAGCTCGATCGACCCCTCGAGCACGTAGACGAACTCCTGCCCCTCGTGCGCGAGCGGCCGCGCGTCCAGGACGGCGGGGTCGAAGGTGAGCAGGAAGGGCTCCATGTCGTGACCGGGCGTGCCCGGCCGGGTCAGGCTCCGGTAGGTGTATCCCTGGTCGGTGTCGCCCTGCTCGAAGCCGGGGCGCGCGTCGCTGCCGCGGCTCACCGTGAACTCCTCCGAGGCGAACGCTCCGCCGTGGAGGAGCCCCCCGACCTTGGAGCCGAGGACGCGGGAGAGCTTGATGACCACGCCGATGGAGGGCACCTCGGCTCCCTCCTCGAAGGCGGCGAGCCGCTCGGCCGAGAGGCCGGCCATGCGGCAGACGTCCTCGCGGGTCAGGTCCTGCGCCTCCCGCATCTTGCGGATCCGGACCCCGATGTCGGTCTGCATGGCGTCCTCCGGCGGCTCGCGCCGCGTCAGGGCTCCCGGTCGGCGGGCACGATGCGCCCGCTGCGGGCGCGCAGGTCGCGCCAGTGGCGCTCGATGGCGGGCCGGAGGTCGGCGGCCGAGACCTCCGATCGCTGGAAGCGGCGCTGGAGCGAGAGGTAGAGCTCGAGCGCCTCGTCGGCGAAGTCGGGCTCGACGTTGATGGTGGTCTTGCGCCCGTCCACGACCTCGACCACGGGGAAGAGGCCGGAGCGGACCGCGAGGCGGACCAGCTCGACGCCCAGCGCCGGCTCGGACTTCCAGCCGGTGGGGCACGGGGCGAGCACGTGCAGGAAGCGGAAGCCCCTGGCGTCGAGGGCGCGGCGCATCTTGCGGATGGCGTCCTGGGGATGGGCGAGCGAGACGGTGGCCGCGTAGGGAACGCGGTGGGCGGAGACGATGGCGAGGACGTCCTTCTTCTGCTCGAGCTTGCCGCGGGGCGTGTTGGAGGTGGCCGCGCCGTGGGGCGTCGCCGAGGAGCGCTGTCCCCCGGTGTTGCCGTAGATCTCGTTGTCGTAGCAGACGTAGAGCACGTCCTCGTTGCGCTCGGCCGCCCCGGAGAGGCTGCCCATGCCGATGTCGTAGGTGCCGCCGTCGCCGGCCCAGCAGACGACCCGCGTGTCCTCGCCGTTCAGGCGCGCCGCGTGGGCCATGCCGGTGGCCACCGCCGCGGCGGACCCGAAGGTGGAGAGGATGACCGGGACCCCCATGGCGGAGGTGGGGAACGGGCCGACCGCGACGGCCGCGCAGCTGGCGGGGATCACCATCTGGATGCGCCGGTCCTCCACGGCCCGCCCCAGGAACTGGAGCGCGGTGGACATGCCGCAGCCGCCGCAGTTGCCGTTGCCGGGGCGGAGCAGCGGATCGGCCGCCGGGCAGGCCGCCACCGGGATCCCCGCGTGGGCCGTCTCGCTCATGCTCCCGCCTCCATCAGCACGGGTGCCCCGGCCGCCAGCCGCGACGCCGCGTCCTCGGCGATGGCGAGGACGTGCTCGGGCCGTACGTCGCCGCCGCCCAGGCCGATCATGTAGCCCTGCACCAGCGCACCCGGGTCGGCGAGTCCCCGGCTCTCGCCCCAGAGCACGCCGCCGAACCCGAGGCTGACGTTCCGGTCGACGACGGCGATGCGCGGGCGGCCCCGGAAGGCCCGGGCGATCGCCGCCGCCGGGAACGGGCGGAAGGTGCGCACGCGCAGGCCGCCGAGGCGGATGCCCCGGGCGCGCGCCTCGTCGACGGCCCGCTCCACGGTGGAGGCGATGGTCCCCATGGCCACCACGAGCACGTCGGCGTCGTCGGCCCGGTAGGGCACGACCGGATCGGCCGGGCGGCGCCCGAAGACGGCCTCGAACTCGTCCTGCACCTCGCGGTAGACGTCCCAGACCCGCTCCATGGCCTCCTGGTGCTGAGCCCGGTGGACCTCGGTGACGTGCGGGACGCTGATGCCGCCCATGACCCGCGCGGTCCGGTCGAGGCGGCCGGGAAGGTCGAGTGGCGGCAGGAAGCGGTCCACCTCCTCCTGGGTGGGCACCAGGGTCCGCACCATGGTGTGGGAGAGGACGAAGGCCTCCTGGCAGACGAGCGCGGGGAGCAGGATGCGCCGGTCCTCGGCGAGCCGGTAGGCGCAGAGCAGCGTGTCGAGGACCTCCTGGTTGTCCGCGCAGTAGAACTGGATCCACCCGGAGTCGCGCAGCATGAGGGTGTCGCCGTGGTCGGCCCAGACGTTCCAGGGGGGCCCGAGCGTGCGGTTGGCCGCCACCATCACCACCGGGAGGCGGAGCAGCGCCGCGGCCACCATGTTCTCCGCCATGTAGGCGATGCCGTTCGAGGAGGAGGTGGTGAAGGTGCGGGCGCCGCTCGCGGAGCCGCCCAGGCAGACCGCCATGGCGCTGTGCTCGCTCTCCACGCGGACCACGTGCCCCTTCTCGATCTCCTGGTTGCAGAGGAGCTCCATGGCCTCCGTCGACGGCGTGATCGGGTAGACGCCGGAGACGAACCCGCGTCCCGTCCGGTTGGCGCGCCCGGCCAGCGCCGCCCCGAGCGCGGCGGCGTGGTTGCCGGTGAGGAGCTGTCCGTTCATCGGGTCACCTCGCCCTCACCTCGAGCACCATCTCCATCGCCCGGCGCGGGCACTCCGCCACGCACATCCCGCAGCCCTTGCAGAACTCCTCGTCCACCCGGTAGCCGCCGGCGACCGGGTGGATGACCCCCTCCGGGCAGTAGAGCATGCAGGTGTCGCAATGGGTGCAGGTCCCGCAGGAGAAGCAGCGCGCGGCCTCCGACGGGCCGTCGAGGCCGAGGTTCAGCTCCTCGAAGCCGAGCGCGACGCCCGGCGCGGCGCGGTGGCGCTCGGCGTGCGGGGGCGCCACCTCGAAGTGGCTGAACCGGACGTGGGCCGGTGCGACCAGGTCGTCCGGGACCGTGCGGGGGGGAGCGGGCTCCGGC
>JBAVCR010000450.1:0-3863 GCA_049586815.1 Anaeromyxobacteraceae bacterium | reverse complement strand
CCCCCGCCCAGCAGGCGCCGCAGACCGCCCAGGTTCCCCCGCCGCAGCAGGCGCCGGGGCAGGTGGTGGACGTGGCGCCGAGCAACGACGCGAAGCCGCCCAAGGACACCCGCTTCCTCGCCGAGAGCAACAACACCGTGGAGAAGGAGACCATCTCCCGGTTCCGCAAGCTCGACTACGAGAAGGCCGCCCCGATGCCCACCCAGAACCGGGTGAAGGAGCAGGCCCCGGGGCCCCGCGACGCGCAGGCCGCGAAGACCCCGACCCCGGGTACGGAGGGCGGGGACACGCGCAAGGCGGGCGCACCGGGCAAGCTGCCCGACGCCTCGCCCCGCCCGTCTCCCGACAAGGTGGCGATGGCCACCTCCCCGGACGGCCTCCTCGAGTCGAAGCAGCGGCCGCAGGACCCCGGCTCGGACCGGAAGAAGACGCCCATCGAGGAGCTCGGCGAGGGCGGGGAGGGAGGCGAGGGGGCCACGCGACCCGGCTCGTCGGGAGGCAAGCCCATCCTCACGCCCTCGTCGGCGTTCTACGACAAGCTCACGGCCGCTCCCGCACCCGACCACGTCGAGGGGGTCGACGTCGGCGACGCCACGTTCCTCAACACCCGCGAGTGGAAGTACGCCGGGTTCTTCAACCGCGTGAAGCAGAACGTGGCCGAGGCCTGGAACCCGATGGACGCGGCGCGCGTCCGCGATCCCACGGGCTCCCGCTACTTCCAGAAGGACCGCACCACCATCCTGCTCGTGACGCTCAACCCGCAGGGCGGCGTCACCACCATCAAGGTGTCGCGGACGAGCGGGCTCGACTTCCTCGACCAGACGGCGATCGACGCCTTCGAGAAGGCCCAGCCCTTCGTGAATCCGCCTCCCGGGCTGGCCAACGCGCGCGGGGAGATCACCTTCACCTTCGGCTTCCACGTCTCCACGGGCGGCGGCGGGTTCCGCTTCTTCCGCGGTCCCGCTCAGGAATAGCTCGCCCGGCCGCGGATCGGCCTACAGGTTCACCGTTCCCTTCGCGCCGAACTGCCACCATCCGTGGAAGGTGCGGTTCGCCGACGGGATGGTGGTGGAGACGCCGTCCACCGTGCCGGACGTGTACTGGCCTCCGAAGAACCCGATGTACGGGCCCACGGCGAAGGTCTTCGAGAGGTTGAAGTCCCCGCCGATCTGGACGTTGAACCACTCCCAGCCGGAGACCGAGCGGCTCTGGGTGGCGGCGCCGGCGGAGACCTTCTGGTTCAGCCACTCCCATCCGGTGCCCACGCTCCCCCACGGGTTGAAGAAGGCGTCGGGGAAGAGGCCGTAGACCGCCTCGGCGCCGACGCGAACGTTGGAGCCGCTGCACGAGAAGGAGGAGAGGCAGACGTAGTCGGAGACGAAGGTGGGAGCGTACTGGAAGTAGACGCCGGCGGAGAGGCGCGGCGTGAAGCGGTAGCGGACGGCGCCCTCGATGGGCACGGCGCCGCTCACCCAGTTCGCCAGGCTTCCCTGGGGATCGGTGGCCGACACGGAGGCCGCGGCGACCTTCCCGGTGGGAAGCGCGTAGCCGACCTTGAGGTCGAGCGCGAACTGGGCGCGGGCCTCGGTGGCGGTGGCGACCGCCAGGATGGCGAAGAGGGCTCGGTGAGACGGGCGCATGTGCATCCTCCGGTGGCGGCCCGCGGGGGCGGGCGGTTGCCGAGATGGCGGCGACAGCCTGCCACAAGAATGCGAGCCATCCAAACGGGAATCTGCGGGTCGAACGAGAAAGCGCCCGGTATACGGGCGCTTTCGGTCCTGCAGGATTCCGATGGAGTGCGAGCTATTCGACCTTCATCCCCGGCGTCCAGCGCAGCACGGGCTTGCGGGCCGCGCGGGTCTCGTCGAGCCGCGCCCGGATGGGCTTCCGCGGGGCGCCCTTCAGCGCCTCGGGATCCGACTTCGCCTCCGCCGCGATGGCGCGCATGGCGGCGACGAACTGGTCGAGCGTCTCCTTCGCCTCGGTCTCGGTGGGCTCGATCATGAGCGCGCCGTGGACGACGAGCGGGAAGTAGACCGTGGGCGGGTGCGAGCCGTGGTCGATGAGCCGCTTCGCGATGTCCATGGTGGAGACGCCGGCGTCCTTCTGCGCCTTGTCGTCGAAGACCACCTCGTGGAGCGTGTCGGTGTCGTAGGGCAGGTTGAAGTGGCCGGTGAGCCCCGCCCGGACGTAGTTGGCGTTCAGGACGGCCAGCTCGGCGACGCGGCGGAGCCCCTCCGGCCCGAGCTCGCGGATGAGCGCCCAGGCGCGCACGAACATGCCCATGTTGCCCCAGAACTCGCGGATCTTGCCGATGGTCCGGGGGCGCTCGGCGGGATCGGTGACGAGCCGGAAGGTCTCGCCCTCCTTCACCACCACCGGCAGCGGCATGAAGGGGATGAGGTCCTTCGCGATCCCCACCGGGCCGGAGCCCGGCCCGCCGCCGCCGTGCGGGGTGGCGAACGTCTTGTGCAGGTTGTACTGCATGACGTCGAAGCCCATGTCGCCCGGGCGCGCCACGCCCACGAGCGCGTTGAAGTTCGCGCCGTCGCCGTAGACGAGCCCGCCCTTCGCGTGGACGATGGCGGCGATCTCGGCGATGTGGCTCTCGAAGATGCCGAGCGTGTTGGGGTTCGTGATCATGATGGCGGCGACGTCCTCGTCCATCGCCTTCGCCACCGTCTCCGGGTGGAGCCGCCCGTCGGGCCCGCTCTCGAGCTGGACCGTGGAGTATCCATTGAAGGCCGCCGAGGCCGGGTTGGTGCCGTGGGCGGTATCGGGGATGAGCACCTTGTGGCGGGGGTTGCCCCGGGCCACGTGGTAGGCCCGGATCATCATGAGGCCGCAGAGCTCGCCCTGTGCGCCCGCCGCCGGCGACATCACCGAGGCGGGGAAGCCGGCGATCTCGGAGAGTGCACGCTCGAGGTGCCACATGAGCTCGAGCGCCCCCTGGCTCATGGAGGTGGGCAGGAGCGGGTGGGCGCCGGCGAAGCCGGGCAGGCGCGCCAGCGCCTCGCTCGACTTCGGGTTGTACTTCATCGTGCAGGAGCCGAGCGGGTAGAACCCGGTGTCGATGCCCCAGTTCCACTGGGAGAGACGGGTGAAGTGGCGGACGACTTCCAGCTCGGCCATCTCGGGCATCCCGGCGATCTCGCCGCGCAGCAGGGCGGCCGGGATCTCCGCGGCCGGGTCGAGCCCGGCCGGGACGGGGGGAAGGGAGACGCCGATGCGCCCCGGCGACCCCTGCTCGAAGACGAGGGGCTCCTCCATCTGCAGGCCCCGCGTGGCCCCGAGGAGCCCGGTGTCCTGCGCGTCGCCGCCCGCGACGGCGCCCTTCTCCATGCTGGGCTTCCAGCCGGTCGGGTTGGCCATGTCTATCCCCTCACCGACTGCGCGAAGAGCTCGATGAGCTCGGGAGTGTGGACCTCGGTGGCGACGCTGAGCAGCGCCCCCTTCATGCGCGGGTCGTCGGGATACCAGCGGGAGAGCGGGACCCCGGCGGCGATGCCCTTCCGGGCGAGCCGCTCGATCACCGCCGCGGCGTCGCCGACCGCGAAGGCCGACTCGTTGAAGGTCGAGCCGGTGAAGACCGGCGCGAACCCGGATCGCCTCATGGCGTCGCGCAGCAGCCGCCCCCGGGCCAGGTTGAGCCGGGCGAGGTGGGCCAGCCCGCCCTTGCCGAGCAGCGAGAGGTGGATGGTGGCGGCGAGCGCCGCCAGCCCGGCGTTGGTGCAGATGTTGGACGTGGCCTTCTCGCGCCGGATGTGCTGCTCGCGGGTGGAGAGGGTGAGCACGAAGCCGCGCCTGCCGTGGCGGTCCACGGTGGCGCCGGCCACGCGGCCCGGCATCTGCCGGAGCAGGCC
>JBAVCR010000449.1:0-2429 GCA_049586815.1 Anaeromyxobacteraceae bacterium | reverse complement strand
GCCCCGCCCCGGAAGGCGCCTGCGCCGGCACCCACGCTCCCGCGACGCCCGGAGGCCGTGCCGTCCCCGGCCCCCGCGCATCCTCCCGCCCAGGCTCCGGCCGCTGGAGGGGCGGACGAGGACGAGGAAACCGTCGACCCTGTCCTGGAGGAGGCGGTCGCCGACGCGTCCGGCCCGGCGAGCCCGGTGGCCGGCGCCCCCGCCGCCGACGCGGAACCCGCCCGCGTCTCGGAGGTCCAGTCCTGGACCAGCGCGGACTACACCCGCGTGGCCGTCTACCTGTCCCGCCCGGTGGCGTTCGAGAAGCAGGAGATCCCGGCCGACGGCCTCCACCCGCGGCGCCTCGCGCTCGACCTCCGCCCGGCGGTCCTCGACGGGCCCGGGTCCGAGCGGGCCGTGGCCGATTCGCTCCTCCACCGGGTGCGCACCGCCCAGCACGGCCCCGACACCGTGCGCGTCGTCCTCGACCTGAAGGGGCAGGACTCCTATCACGCGTTCACCCTCGGGGATCCCCCGCGCCTCATCGTCGACCTGGGCGTCCGGGAGGCGCAGCAGGAGGCCATCGCGCGCGCCGTGCCGCGGCCCGCTCCGGAGGAGGAGGACGCGGAGTCGGCCCGGCGCCCCATCCGGCGGATCATCGTGGACGCGGGGCACGGCGGGCACGACACCGGCGCCATCGGCCCGCGCGGCGTCCGGGAGAAGGACGTCACCCTCGCCATGTCCCGCCGCCTCGCCGAGAAGCTCCGCTCGCTCGGGTACGAGGTCACGCTCACCCGGACCGACGACCGGTATCTCAAGCTCGAGGAGCGGACCGCCATCGCCAACCTGGCCCGCGGCGACCTCTTCGTCTCCATCCACGCGAACGCCCATCCGCGCCGCGACCGCAACGGCGTCGAGACCTACTTCCTGAACGTCACCGACGACCGCTACGCCCGCCGCCTGGCGGCCCGCGAGAACGGCTCCGTCGAGGAGTCCGACGCCTCCGACGGCGTGCAGCGCATCCTCACCGACCTGAACGCCAAGGCGAGCGCGGGTGCCTCCCGCACCCTCGCCCGCATGGTCCAGAAGGAGATCACCGCCCGCGCCCGGCAGAGCCAGGGGCCGGTCCGCGACCTCGGGGTGAAGAGCGCGCTCTTCTACGTCCTCCTCGGCGCCCGGATGCCCGCGGTGCTGGTGGAGACGGCCTTCCTCTCCAACCGGGCCGAGGAGAAGCGGCTCGCGAGCCCGGCCTACCAGCAGCTCGTGGCCGACGGGGTCGCGCGCGCCGTGGTCGAATTCGCCGGGACCTCCCGCGTGGCCGCCCGCTGAGGTGCGGCGACGGGCGCGCCTTCGCGCTATAGGCAGGAAACATGCTGGTCCAGGACGCCTCCTTCGCCAAGCTCCCCAAGGCCGCACCGTACGAGTTCGAGTCCCGCCTGGAGGCCATGCCTCCGCTCACCGGCGACGTGCGCGCCGACTTCGCGAGCCTGCGGGGCTACGTCGAGCAGGTCCACCGGGCCGGAGGCAGCGGGCACACCGTGGTGCGGCTCCAGAGCGCGGCGATGGACCGGATCGTCGGCGCCATCTGGGAGCAGTCGCTCGCCGTCGCTGCCGCCTCCCACGCGCGGACCCCGGTCGCACTGGTCGCGCTCGGGGGCTACGGCAGGCGCGAGCTCGCGCCGTACAGCGACCTCGACCTCCTCGTCCTGCACGAGAAGCGCGAGCCGGGCCCGTTCGTGAAGGAGGCCTCCGAGAAGTTCCTCTACGCGCTCTGGGACCTCCGGCTCGAGGTCGGCTACGGCATCCGGGACATCCACGCCTGCGACGAGCTCGCGGCGTCCGACCACACCGCCCGCACGGCCCTCCTCGACCTGCGGCAGCTCCACGGCGACCGGGCCCTGTACCAGGAGCTCGAGCGGGACCAGCTCCACGGTCTCTCCCAGGCCAAGGTGGACGCCTTCATCGCCGACAAGACGCGGGAAGCCCGGGAGCGCCGGGAGAAGTTCGGCGAGTCCATCTACCTGCTCGAGCCGAACCTGAAGCAGTCCGAGGGCGGCCTGCGCGACCTCCAGATGGGGCTCTGGGCGGCCCGGGCGCGCTTCAAGGTCGCCGGCATCACCGACCTGCTCTCCCGGGCCCTGCTCCCCGAGCAGGAGGTGCGCGAGCTGCGGCGCGCCCGCGACTTCGTCTGGCGCATCCGCAACCACCTCCACTACCTGACCGGGCGCAAGACCGACCAGATCACCTTCGACCTCCAGCCGCAGGTGGCCTCCTTCATGGGTTACGGGGAGGGGGACGGCGCGGTCGAGGACTTCATGCGCCACTACTACCTGGCCGCGAAGACCATCCTCGTGGCGAGCGACGCCCTCGTCGACCGCTGCCTCGAGCCGACCCGCGCGAAGCCCTGGCGGCGCGCCGACGCCGCCGCGGCCCGCAAGGGGGCCGAGCCC
>JBAVCR010000448.1:0-3893 GCA_049586815.1 Anaeromyxobacteraceae bacterium | reverse complement strand
GCGCAGGCCCACGTCGACGTGGGCCACCCGGAGCTGCCCCTTCGTCTCGAGGAAATGGAGGTCGTTCACCCGGACCAGCTTGGCCCCCTCGATGTCGACGATCTGCCGGTCGAGGATCTCCTGGCCGAGCCGCAGACGGTCGGCGACGGGGGCCTCCGGGACGGGCTCGAGCACCGCCCCGGGAAGGAGGCGGACCGTGCCGTTCATCGACTCGACGGCGCTCCAGGCGACGTGGGAGATCCGCTTCCCCGAGCGGACGACGAGCGACTCGACGGGCGGGTAGGGCTCCCCGCTCACCGCCACGAGGTCGGCGAGGCGGCCGATCGGCTGCCCGTCCGCGGCCACGACCTTCTTCCCGACGAGGTCGGTGAAGAAGAGGAATCGGAACTTCTCGGATGGCTGCGGCTGCATGGCTGCTCCCGAGCGCGCTGGAACCTTGCGCATGTACGCTCCGACGCCCGGGCTGTCAACGCAAGTTCCCGGCTACGCGGCGATTTCCGGCTCCGGAACCGGCTCTCCCGAGGCGCTGGACCTCCCTTCCGGACGGGCCGGCGGTGCGGGGGGACGGCGCCGCCGGCGCAGCCAGCCCCGGAGGCGCTCCACCCGGACGAAGACCACCGGCACCACCCAGAGGGTGAGCATGGTCGAGGTAATGACCCCGCCGATGACCGCCACCGCCATGGGGGACCGGAACTCGCTGCCCATGCCCCTCCCGAGCGCGGTGGGGAGCATGCCGAGCACCATGGCCGCCGAGGTCATGAGGATGGGGCGGAGGCGGCGCGGGCCGGCCTTCCGGACCGCCACGGCGGCCTCCTCGCCGTCGTCGCGCATGTGCTGCAGGGCCCCGTCCACGAGGAGGATCGCGTTCTTGGTGACGAGCCCCATGAGCAGGATGAGCCCGATGAGCGACCCCATGTTGATGGAGCCGCCGGTCGCCGCGAGCGCGAGGAAGGCCCCGACGAAGGCGAGGGGCAGGGCGAGCATGATGGTGAAGGGGTGGACGAGCGACTCGAACTGGCTCGCCAGCACCATGAAGATGAAGACCACGGCCACGAGGAGCGCGAAGCCCATGTTGGCCTGGGAGTCCTCCTGCTCCTTCTGCATGCCGTCCCAGACGTAGAAGTAGCCGGCCGGAAGCTTGTGGGCGTCGAGCCGGGCGCGGAGCGCCTTCGTGGCCGAGCCCAGGTCGTGCCCGGGGGCCACCTGGGCCCAGACGGAGATCTGCCGCTCGCGCATCTCGTGCTCGATGGTGGAGGGGCCGTCGCCCTGCCGGAGGGTCGCGATCTGGGAGAGGGACATCGGGCCGCGGGGGGTCTGCACCCACATGCGCTCGAGGGCGCGGGCCGACCCCCTGTCCTCCCCGGCGAGCCGGACCCGGATCTCGGCCTCGCGGCGCCCGTCCCGCACCTTTCCGGCCACCTCGCCCTGCGTCGCCAGCCTCACCTGGAGGGCCACCGCGCCGGCCGGGACGCCGGCCCGGGCCGCCTCCTGCCGGTCCACCGCCACCTGGAGCTCCGGCTTGCCCGGGCTGTCCTTCAGCTGGACGTCGGTGAGCGCCGGGATGGCCCGCATGGTGTCGACGAGGAAGCGGGACTCGGCGCGCAGGACGTCGAAGTCGCGCCCCACGACGCGCATGAGGACGGGGGGCCAGTCCCCGAGCCCTTCCACCGTGGGGGGATCGGAGACGGCCGAGGTGACGAGGGCGGGCTCGGTCGCGAGCACGGCGCGCACCCGCCGCTTCACGTCCTCCGCGGTCTCCGTGCGGCGCGACTTGTCGACCAGGTTCACCCGCCAGCGGGCGAGCCGCACGTCCTCCTGGGGGCCGAGGGTGGCGTAGACCGCCACCACGCCCGGGAGCTCCCGGACCTTGCGCTCGAGCCGCTCCGAGACGGCGGAGGTGGTGGCGAGGCTCGTCCCCGGGGCGAGCTCCAGGTTCACCACGAGCTGGTTGCGGTCCTCGGCGGGAACGAACTCGGAGCCGAGCCGCGACCCCACGCCGAGGCTGGCCAGGAAGAGGAGGGTGGCGGCGCCCAAGGTCGCCCAGGGGTGGCGCAGGACGACGTCGAGCGAGCGGGCGTAGGCCCGGTCCATGCCGTCGAAGAAGCGCCGCAGGGCGGAGACGAGCCGCCCCTCGTGGCGGACCTCGCCCGGCACGTGCGGGCGCGCGAGGCGCGCCGACAGCATCGGGTCGAGCGTGAAGGC
Organism: Anaeromyxobacteraceae bacterium; assembly: GCA_049586815.1. Taxonomy (GTDB): domain Bacteria; phylum Myxococcota; class Myxococcia; order Myxococcales; family Anaeromyxobacteraceae; genus CAIOAK01. The sequence goes on along the minus strand of JBAVCR010000448.1, from coordinate 1,691 downwards.
CACGAAGAGGCTGATGAGGACGGCGATGGTGATGGTGAGCCCGAACTGCCGGAAGAACTGGCCCGTGATGCCCTTCATGAAGGCGACCGGGACGAAGACCGCCACCAGCGTGAAGGTGGTGGCCATGACGGCGAGCGCGATCTCCCGGGTGCCCTCGCTCGCCGCCTTCGCCGGCGGGTCGCCGAGCTCGAGGCGGCGGGTGATGCTCTCGCGCACCACCACCGCGTCGTCGATGAGCAGGCCGATGGCGAGCGACAGGCCGAGGAGGGTGAGCTGGTTCAGGGAGAACCCCAGCGCGTACATGAAGAAGAGGGTGCCCACCACCGAGGTGGGGAGCGCCAGCGCGGAGATGAAGGTGCCGCGCGGGTCGAGCAGGAAGACGAGGATGATGAGGACCGCCATGGCCCCGCCGAAGAAGATGGCGATCCAGACCTCGTGGGCGTTGGCCTCGATGGTGAGCGCCTGGTCGATGAGCACCTGGGAGTGGAAGCCGAACTGCGACTCCAGCTCGGGGAGGAGCTGCTTCGTCGCGTTGGCCACCCGGGCCGAGTTGGCTCCCGCCTGCTTCACCACCTCGAGCGCCACCGACTCCACGCCGTCCGTGCGCACCAGCGTGCGGGGCTCCTTCATGCCCTTGCGGACGAGCGCCACGTCGCCGAGCCGGACCTGGCTGCCGTCCGGTCCCGTGGCGACCACCATGCGGCGCAGGTCGTCGGCGCTCCCGAACTCCCCGACCACGCGCACGCCCACCTCCCGCGCGCCCGACGGGTACCGGCCGCCGGGCAGGTCGAGGTGCTCCGCCTTGATCCTCTGGAAGACCGCGTCGGGGGAGAGGCCGAGCTGGCGGAGCCGCTCGGGGAAGAGCTCCACCGAGATCTCCGGCTCGCCGCCGCCCAGCACCCGGACGGCGGCCACGCCGTCGATCTGCTCGAGCCGGGGACGGACCTGGTCGTCGAGGAGCTCGCGGAGCGCGATGGGGTCGCTCCCCGCGGCGGCGGAGAAGACCAGCACCGGCTGCGCCGACACGTCGAACTGCGAGATGATGGGGACCTTGGCGCCGAGCGGCAGCTGGCCGACGGCGATGCCGACCTTGTCGCGGACGTTCTGCACGCCCTCGGAGAGCGGGACCGAGAGCTTGAAGCGGACGAAGACGAGCGACATGTCCTCGCGCGACCAGGAGAAGACCCGGTCCACGCCGGAGATGCTCGCCACCGCGTCCTCGACCGGCCGGGTGACGGTCTCCTCGACGTCCTGGGGGGAGGCGCCCGGGTAGACGGTGGTGATGGTGACGAACGGGAAGCTGACGTCGGGGTAGAGGTCGGTCCCGAGCCGGTCGAGCCCGAGCAGCCCGAGCACGATGAGCGCCACCGACAGCATCGCCGTGAAGACGGGGCGCCGGATGGCGACGTCGGAGATGCTCACGGGGCGACCTCGGCGACCGCCGATCCCTCGGCGATGCCGAGGGGCGGGGAGGCCACCACCCGCAGCCCCGCGGGCCAGCCGCCGGGGCCGGGGTCGACGACGGCGTCGCTCGCCGACTGGTCGAGCAGCTTCACGGGGAGCGGCCGGGCCCGTCCGTCGGCGCCGGCCACCCAGACCGCGTGCGCGCCTCCCCGCTGCACGAGCGCCGCCACCGGGACCTTCCAGGCGTCCCGCTCGGCGCCGGCGGGGAACGTGGCCCGGGCGAAGGC
>JBAVCR010000447.1:0-2548 GCA_049586815.1 Anaeromyxobacteraceae bacterium | reverse complement strand
GGCCCTCCGGCGCGCCGGGCGCGGCCTGCCCGGGGGGCGGCTCGTCGAGCACGGCCCGGTCCCCCGCCGCCGCCCGGAGCAGCGCGTCGGTGGGATCGGAGCCGGTGGCGACCTCCCAGGACCCGGTCCAGAAGACCCGCGGCAGGGCCGGGGCCCGGAAGCCGACGAGCCGGTGCTCCCACTCCCGCTTGCCGAGGAAGAAGTCGACGAGGCCGGGCTGGGGGTGGTCGGAGACGACGAGAGGCGTCCCGAGCAGCGGCCAGAGCGGCGAGGTCGGGTCGGCCGCCGGGAACGTGGCGTCCCCGTCCATGGCGCCGAGCGTCCTCACCCGCCCGTTCGCCGTCCCCTCGAGCAGCTCGCGCACCCGCTGGATGGACATCGGGCCGTACCCCATCGTGCCCTCCCAGCCGTTGCGGAGCGGCGCGTTGATCGACGCGCCCCACTTCGCGACCACGGCCACCCGGCGCGGCGCCGGGGCGGCGGGGACGAACTTCTGGAAGTCCTGCAGGCCGGCCGACTCGTGCTCCGCGACCCCGACCGGGTTCATGCGCGAGAAGAGGAACCAGGGCTCGTAGAAGCAGAGCGACACCATGGCCGCGCCGGCCACGGCGCCCCGCACCCCGCGCCACACCGCGGCGAGCCAGGCGGCGCCGAGGGCCGAGACGAGGAGCGCGAACCAGGCGGTCTTCCGCGTCGCCACCGGGTCGAACGGGAAGCCGGGCAGCCGGGGGAGGGCGAGCGCGAGGACGGCGGCCGCGACGAGCACGCCGAGCGAGCGGAGGAGGCGCGCGCGGGTCGGGTCGCGCCGGAGCGCCTCGAGCCCCTCGGCGGCGAGGACGGCCACGGCGAAGGCGGTGACGAGGAGGCCGCGGGTGGGTACCCGGAAGCTGCCGTAGCCCGGGAGCACCTTGTAGAGGATCCAGTGGAGCGAGAGCGGCGCCTTCTCCCCCAGCGCGAGCCAGGGCCCGAGGAGGGCCAGCACGGCGAGGAGGACGACCCCGCGCCGCCGCGGCGGGGCGGCGACCGCGAGGGCGAGGGCCGGGATGCCCACGTAGCCGGTGGCCTCCCAGAGGTTCATCCCCCAGCGCCCGTCCCCGTAGGCGTGGGGAAGCACGTACAGGGCGAGCCCCCAGGCGCTCGGCCAGCGCCAGCTCGTCACGAAGGAGTAGTCCACGACCACCGCGCGCGGCCCCATGCGGGAGAGCTCGAGGGTGGGGAGGACGAGGACGGCGGCGAGCAGGAAGCCCACCGGGATCACCGCCACCGCCCAGGCCGCGTCGGCGCGCCGCGTGGGCCAGAGGTCGCGGGCGACGAGGAGCGCGTAGAGCCCGGCCACGATGCAGCCGAAGTGGGCCATCTGCGGCGAGCCGCCCAGCCAGGCGAGCGCGGTCGCCCCCGAGGCGAGCAGGAGGTAGCGGGAGCGGCGCGTGGCGGCGAACCCCTCCAGGCCGGCCAGCATCCAGGGCCAGAAGGCGGTGGTGGCGGCGAAGTTCCAGTGCACCACGTGCACGGTCTGCTTCGCGCCGAGGGCGAAGAGGACGGCGGCGAGGAGTCCGGAGGCGGGGCGGAGGCCGCGCAGCCGCATCCAGGCCGCCATGCCCCAGCCGGCGATGGTGAGGTGCAGGAGCGTCGCGAGCGTGAGGGCGCGCGGCGCGTCCCAGGGAAGGGTGAGCCAGGTGGTGGGGGCGAAGACCGCGGCCTGCGGGTCGGCCACGAGGGGGTAGCCGACGTGGAAGCCGCGCTGCCAGAGCGGCAGCTCCCCGTGGCGAAGCGCCTCGGCCACCGCCTCGCGGACCCCGTAGAAGAAGTAGCGCAGGTCGGAGCCGTTCCAGGCCATGCCGGGGCGGGCCGCCGCCCAGTGGTAGGCGACGACGAGCACCGGCACGAGGGCGAAGACTCCCCACCAGGCAAGCCGGTCGCCGCTTTCCTCCACCGCCGTCCTCGTATCGCTCACGCCGCCGCCTCCCGGGAGGCCCTGCCCGCGCCGCCGGTGGTGCGGAGCGCCACCGCGATCGAGACGAGGAGCGCCGCGTGGACCGCCGTGCGCAGGACCTCCTCCGCGTAGTACCAGCCGTCGAAGAACCAGAAGACGCCCCGCTCGGCCCGGACCTCGAACGCGAGGTGGTAGTCGACCACCGAGACCGCGGCGAGGGCGAGGAAGATCCAGCGAGGCGAGGCCGCGAGCGCCCCGGCCACGAAGGCGTAGAGGGCGTACTGCGGGCTCCAGACCTTGTTCGTCGCGATCCAGGTGACGAGCACGAGCGCCGTGCCGAGCCGGACGGCCCGGGCGCGCCGATCCGGGGCGGCGCGCCAGGCGAAGACGACCGCGGCGACCACCGCGGTGGCGAGGAAGGACGTGGCGAGGAGGTTCAGGACCCCCGGATCCTTCACCCGGAGCACTTCCCAGATCGAGTTCTCCGCCGACCGGCCGCCGTTGTAGCGCCAGAACCAGGCCCAGGCCTCCGGGGCCGCGAGGGCGACCGGGAGGTTCACGGCGACGGTGACGCCGAGGAAGGCGACGGCGGCCCGGGCGAGCGCACCGAACCGG
>JBAVCR010000446.1:0-6980 GCA_049586815.1 Anaeromyxobacteraceae bacterium | reverse complement strand
GCCCGACCGCATCGCTGCCGCCTTCGCCGCCGCACGGGAGCGCGGCGGCGCCGCGCTCGTCACCTACGTCATGGCCGGCGATCCCGACCTCGAGACCTCCCGCGAGATGGCCCTCGCCTGCGCCGCGGGCGGCGCCGACATCCTCGAGATCGGCATGCCCTTCTCCGACCCCATCGCCGACGGGAAGACCATCCAGGCGGCGGGGGAGCGGTCGCTCGCCGCGGGCACCGGCATCGCCGACTGCCTGCGGCTCGCCGCCCGGGTTCGGCGCGAGACCTCGGCGGCCATCGCCCTCATGGGCTACGTGAACCCGGTCCTCTCCCACGGCGAGGAGCGCTTCCTCGACGGCTGCGTGAAGTCCGGCGTCGACGCGGTCATCCTGCCCGACCTGCCGCCCGAGGAGGCCGGCTCCTTCCGCGCCGCGGCCGCCGCGCGCGGCGTGAAGGTGGTCTTCCTGCTCGCCCCCACGTCCACGCCCGAGCGGATCCAGGCCGCCTGCGCGGCCGCCACCGGCTTCGTCTACTTCGTCTCGGTGACGGGCGTGACCGGCGCGCGCACCTCGCTCCCGAAGGACCTGGGCGCGCGGGTCGCGGCGGTGCGAGAGGCGAGCCCGGTCCCGGTGGTGGTGGGGTTCGGCGTGGGCACGCCGGAGCAGGCGCGCGCCGTGGGGCGGATCGCCGACGGCGTGGTGGTGGGGAGCGCCATCGTGCAGCGCATCGCGGCGGGAGGTGCCCGGAAGGCGCGCGCCCTTCGCGTCCGGCGGTTCGTGGCGTCCCTCGCGCGGGCGCTCCGGCGCTGAGGCGCTGCGCGCCTACCCGTCCACCTTCCACTGGAACACCTGGTCGAGGGGCTTGCCGAACACCTCGGCGATGCGGAAGGCGGCCTCCAGCGTGGGCGAGTACTTGCCGGCCTCGATGGCGGCGATGGTCTGGCGGGTGACGCCGATGGCCTGCCCCAGCTCGGCCTGCGTCATCTCCCCCGCGAGGAACCGCAGCGTGCGGATCTGGTTCTCGATCCGGCCCCGGGTCATCGGAGGCCCCGGCGGTAACCCGTCACGGTGAGCACCTGCTGGACGAACAGGGCGATGACCACGGACGCGACCATGGCGTTCACGATGTGCCAGCCGGACGTGGTGAAGGGCAGGACGCCGCCGACGTAGAGCGCGAGGCCCATGAGGACGTAGTAGGCCACCCTGCTGGCGCGGTGGTCGATCGCGAGATCCCGCTCGTCGGGAGGGCCGCGCTCGTCCCGGGGCGTGGTCACCCGGAGGACGAGCCGCCCCACGAGCGTCCACACCGCGTTTCCTCCCGCCGCCCAGGCGAAGAGCGCCATGAGCTCGAGGTTGGGGAGCGGCCGGTCGAGCAGGGGAGACCGGTAGGTGAACGCGAAGTACGGGCCGTAGCAGACGGCCATTCCGACGACGGTCAGCCAGGCGAGCTTTTCACGGTAGGACATTGGGCGGGCCCCGTGTTCGTTGGAGATGCCATCATGTACAGTATAACGAACATGATGTCAATCAACAAAGACTCAACGCCTGGGTCGCCCGTGTTCGCCTCGCCTAGATGACCGGGCGCTCGATGGCGAGCGCGATCACCCGCACCTGCCGCATCAGCTCCTCGAACTCCGGGAAGGCGAGCGACTGGTGGCCGTCGGAGAGCGCCTTCTCCGGCTTCGGGTGCACCTCGACCATGATGCCGTCGGCCCCGGCGGCGATGCCGGCGCGGGCGATGGCGGCGACGTGCTTGCGGATGCCGATGCCGTGCGAGGGGTCGACGATCACCGGCAGGTGGGAGAGCGCCTTCACCACCGGGATGGCGTTGATGTCGAGGGTGTTGCGGGTGGCGGTCTCGAAGGTGCGGATGCCCCGCTCGCAGAGCATGACGCGGGGGTTCCCCTTCGCGACGATGTACTCGGCGGCCATGAGCCACTCCTTGATGGTGCCGGAGAGGCCGCGCTTCAGCATGACGGGCTTCCTCACCTTCCCGAGCCGCTCGAGCAGCGGGTAGTTCTGCATGTTGCGGGCGCCCACCTGGAGGATGTCGGCGTAGTCGGCCACCACGTCCACCGTGTCGGTGGACATGACCTCGGTGACGACCTTGAGGCCGGTGGCCTCCCGCGCCTCGGCGAGGAGCCGGAGCCCCTCCTCGCGCAGCCCCTGGAACTCGTAGGGGCTGGTGCGCGGCTTCCAGGCGCCGCCGCGCAGGATGCTGGCCCCGGCCGCCTTCACGGCGCGTGCGGCCTCGAGGATCTGCTCCCGCGACTCCACCGAGCAGGGGCCCGCCATCACGGTGATGGCCCGGCCGCCGACCCGGACGCCGTCCACGTCGATGACGGTGTCCTCCTCCTTCACCTCGCGGGAGACGAGCTTGAACGGCTGCGAGACCCGCAGGGCCTCGGCCACGCCGGGGAGCATGGCGAAGTCGTCGGGGTCGACGGCTCCGGTGTTGCCGACCACGGCGACGACGCGGCGCTCGGTGCCGGCGATGGGGTGCGGGGTGAGGCCGAGCGAGCGCACACGCTCGATGACGGCCTCGAACTCGGCCTCGGTGGCGTGCGGCTTCATGGCGACGAACATGCGTGCTCCTCGGCGCGGCGCGCCGGTCTTCCGGGACTAGACGGGGCGGCCGACGGCGCCGGCGATGACCTTCACCTGCTCCATGAGGCCGGAGAACTCGCCCGGGGTGAGGGACTGCTGCCCGTCGGAGAGCGCCTTCTCCGGGCAGGGGTGGACCTCGATGATGAGCCCGTCGGCGCCGGCGGCCACCGCGGCGCGGGCCATGGCGGGGACGTGGGCGCGGAGCCCGATGCCGTGCGACGGGTCGACCACCACCGGGAGGTGGGTGAGCGACTTCACCACCGGGACGGCGTTGAGATCGAGGGTGTTGCGGGTGGCGTTCTCGAAGGTGCGGATGCCCCGCTCGCAGAGGGCCACGCGCGGGTTGCCGTGGGCCACCACGTACTCGGCGGCCATGAGCCACTCGCGGATGGTGGACGACGGGCCGCGCTTCAGCAGCACCGGCTTCCCGATCTTCCCGAGCTGCTTGAGCAGCGAGAAGTTCTGCATGTTGCGGGCGCCGATCTGCACCAGGTCGGCGTAGTCGGCCACGAGCGGGAGCGTCTCCACGTCCATGGCCTCGGTGACGATGCGGAGCCCGGTCGCGTCCCGCGCCTCGGCCAGGATCTTGAGCCCCTCCTCGGCCATGCCCTGGAACTCGTAGGGGCTGGTGCGCGGCTTGTAGGCTCCGCCGCGCAGCAGGGTGGCGCCGGCCGCCTTCACCTCGCGTGCGGCCTCGAGCAGCTGCTCGCGCGACTCGACCGAGCAGGGGCCGGCCATCACCACGATGCGGCGCCCGCCCAGCTCGACTCCCGCCACGTCGACGATCGTGTCCTCCTCCTTCACCTCGCGCGACACGAGCTTGAAGGGCTGGGAGACGCGGATGGCCTCGCGCACGCCGGGGAGGCCCTCGAAGAGGGCCGGGTCGAGCCCGCCCTTGTTGCCGGTGATCCCGATGGCGGTGCGCTGGGCGCCGGGGATGGCGTGGGGCACGAGCCCCAGGGAACGGATCTTCTCGACGACTGCGTCCACCTGGGCCTCGGTGGCGCTCGGCTTCATGACGACCAGCATCTCGGGTGCGGCCTCCTCGGAAGGGGGCGCGAGGATACACCCGCGCGCCCCCCAGGCGAATAACGAGGATCCGCCCGCGATTCCTGGGTTTCTTCCGGGTTAGGATGGGGCCGTGCGGGACCGCCGCTTCGACCACCTCTACGACCGTGAGAAGCAGCCGGTGAAGGAGGTCATCCTGGCGCGCTTCGCCGACGAGCTCGCGGAGCGCCTCCGCGCCTGGCCGCCCGCGGACCTGGAATGGGTCTCGGACGAGCTCCGGGCCCGGTGGACGGCGGGGCTCGCCGCGGCTCCGCGGGACGAGGTGCTGCGGCTCGCCCTCGAGCTCGCCCGGCTCGACCTGCTCCGCGAGCACGAGGCCTACGAGGAGGCCATGCGCAACCGTGCGCCCCGCGCCTGCCAGGGGCCGGCCGACGAGGCCGCGCTGCACCTGCTCGCGCTCTACGTCGGCGAGGAGTGCCTCGCGCTCAAGGACTGGGCGGAGGGAGCGCGACTCTCCCGGCCCGACCTGGCCCGCGCGGTGGAGCTCGCGGAGCGCCGGCTCTTCCGCGTCACGCTGGGATGACCTGGGCGCCGCTGCGGGCCGCCCTCACCTCGCCTTGGGAACCTTCTCCCAGTCGGCGAGGAACTTCTTCAGGCCGATGTCGGTGAGCGGGTGCTGCGCCAGCTGGGCGAGCACCGAGAACGGGAGGGTGGCCACGTCGGCTCCCATGCGCGCCGCCTGGACGACGTGGAGCGGGTTCCGCACCGAGGCGACGAGCACCTGCGTCCCGAAGTCGTAGTTCCGGTAGATCTCGAGGATCTGCGCGATGAGCGCCATCCCGTCCTCGGAGATGTCGTCGAGCCGGCCCACGAAGGGCGAGACGTAGGTCGCGCCGGCCTTGGCGGCGAGCAGCGCCTGGTTGGCCGAGAAGCAGAGGGTGACGTTGGTGCGGATCCCCTCGGCGGTGAGCGCCTTCACGGCCTTCAGCCCCTCGAGGATGAGCGGCACCTTGATGACCACGTTGGGCGCGAACTTCGCGTAGACGTGGGCCTCCTTCATCATCCCGTCGAAGTCGACCGCGGTGACCTCGGCGGAGACCGGGCCCTGCACGATCGAGACGATCTCCTTCAGCACGTCCTCGAAGGAGCGTCCCGTCTTGGCGACGAGGGAGGGGTTCGTGGTCACGCCGTCGCAGAGGCCCAGGTCGAGGGCCTTCTTGATCTCTGCGACGTCGGCGGTGTCGATGAAGAACTTCAAGGGTGCCTCCGGAATGGTGGGTTCCCGGGCAAGGTGCTATACGGACCCGGAGATGTTGTCGAGCCGGAAATCCGCCCGCCGCCGGAAGGCGAGGACTGCGCCCCGGCGCGCCCCGTCGGCCCGGCAGAAGGCGCTCGTCGCCTACGGCCGGATGGTCCTCGAGACCGAGGCCAAGGCCATCGGGAGCCTCCGGCTCGACCACCGGTTCGCCACCGCCGTGGAGTGGATCCTCTCCTGCAAGGGGCAGGTGGTCCTCACCGGCATCGGCAAGCCCGGCTTCGTGGCCCAGAAGATCTCCGCCACCCTCGCCTCCACCGGCACCCACTCCATCTACCTGCACCCCGCCGAGGCCGCCCACGGCGACCTGGGGCGGGTCTCCCGGCAGGACGTGATCTTCGCGCTCTCCAACAGCGGCGAATCGGAGGAGATCCTCCGGCTGCTCCCGGCGGTGAAGCGGATCGGGGCCCGCGTCGTGGCGGTGACCCGCGACGAGCGGAACCCGCTCGCGCGCGCCGCCGATCTCGTCCTCGCCATCGGCGACGTCGAGGAGGCCTGCCCGATGGGGCTCGCCCCGACCACGAGCACGGCCGCGCTCCTCGCCGTGGGCGACGCGCTCGCCATGGCGGTGCTGGAGAACCGGCCCTTCGGCCGCGAGGAGTACGCCCTCTACCACCCGGGCGGGAAGCTCGGCCGCCACCTCATGAAGGTGCACGAGCTCATGCGGGCCGGCGAGGCGAACCCGCTCGTGCCCGTCACCGCGCCGCTCAAGCAGGCGGTCGCGGTCATGACCCGCACCCCGGGACGCCCCGGCGCGGCCACCATGGTGGACCGGCGCGGCCGCCTCCTCGGAGTCTTCACCGACGGCGACCTGCGCCGCCTCGTGGAGCAGGAGAAGGTCGACTTCGACGCCCCGGTCTCGAGCGTCATGACCCGGAACCCCCGCACCGTGCGCGCCGAGGAGCGGCTCGTCGACGCGGCCCGCGTCATGCGCGAGGCCCGCATCGACCAGGTGCCGGTGGTCGACGCCGCCGGGCGGGCGGTCGGCCTCCTCGACGTGCAGGATCTGCTCGCGGCACGCATCCTCTAGCGGGACGACATGGCGAAGGGCACCGAAACCCGGCTCCGGCGCGACCTCGTGGAGGTGTGCCGCCGGCTGCACGAGCGCAGGCTCATCGGCGCCGGCGAGGGAAACGTCTCCTGCCGGCTCGGCCGGAACCGGCTGCTCGTCACCCCCTCGGGAGCGAGCAAGGGGCACCTCCGCCCCGGAGACCTCGTCGTGGTCGACCTCGCAGGCAAGGTGGTCCGCGGACGGGGCCGCCCCTCCACCGAGCTCGCCATGCACCTCGCCGCCTACGAGGCCCGGCCCGACGTGGAGGCGGTGGTGCACGCCCATCCGCTCACGGCCATCGCCTTCACCGTGGCGGGCGTGCCGCCCCCCGACGACCTCCTGCCCGAGGCGGTGCTCGTCCTCGGGGCCATCGGCGTCGCCCCGTTCGCCACGCCCGGCACGGCCGAGGTCCCCCGGTCGCTCGCGCCGCTCTGGCGGAACCACCAGGTGGTCCTGCTCGAGCGGCACGGGGCGCTGGCGCTCGGGGGCGACCTCTTCCAGGCGTACGACCGGCTGGAGACGCTCGAGCGGGTCTGCGAGGTGGCCTTCCGTGCCCGCGCGCTCGGTCGCTGCGAGCCCCTTCCCCGCACCGCGGTGGAGAAGGTGCTCGAGGCCGGGCGGGCCATCGCCGAGGCCGCCCGGCGAGGGCGCTAGATCGGGTAGCCGCCCACGGCAGCGATGTCGAGGGGCGGCGCCTCCTCGAGCATGCGACCCACCGCGAGACCGGTGCCGGGGACGACCAGCTCGGGCCGCAGCTCGGCGAGCGGCGCCAGCACGAACCGGCGGTTCGCGAGCTCCGGGTGGGGCACGGTGAGGCCGGGCTCGCGGACGATCCAGTCGCCGGCCACGAGCAGGTCGAGGTCGAGCGTCCGCGCGCCCCAGCGCACGTCCCGGCGCCGGCCGGCCTCCGCCTCCACGGAGCGGAGCAGCGCGAGCAGCGACCGGGGCGTGCGGCTGGTCTCGAGCTCCAGCACGGCGTTCAGGTAGCGGGGTTGCGGCGGCCCGAGGGG
>JBAVCR010000445.1:0-3467 GCA_049586815.1 Anaeromyxobacteraceae bacterium | reverse complement strand
TCGCTGGGCGGCGCCCTCCCTCGCGGCGCGGGATCGCGCGGGGGCACGAGGGCCCGCTGCGGAAGCGCCGCGCGACAGGACCACCCCGGCGAACGGGGCTGGCCCGGTCCTCGCCGATACCCGCGCCGCGCCTCTTCAAGGACGGACCGCGGCCTGCCTCCCCGCGGATGAACGCGGGGCGCGCAGACCCGGGTGCGCCAGCCGGCGACCGGTGCCTTTCGACGAGGCGCCTCCGCAGGGGCGCCGGGACCCGGCCTCGCTCGGGAGCGCCGTGCCCCGGCGCGGCACGGCCGCGACCACCCTCTCCCGAGGACTTGCGCCGAGGAGGAAGGCCGCCGGTCGCCCGGCGGCGTTCACCGTGGGAGTCGCCGCCCCGCGTTCACACGTTGAACCGGAAATGCATCACGTCCCCGTCCTTCACCCGGTACTCCTTGCCCTCGATCCGGAGCAGCCCCCTCTCCTTCACGGCGGCCTCGGTCCCGAGCTGGACCAGGTCCTCCCACCGCTGGACGTCGGCCTTGATGAAGCCGCGCTCGAAGTCGGTGTGGATGGTCCCGGCCGCCTGGGGCGCCGTCATGCCGTCGTGGATGGTCCAGGCCCGGCACTCGTCGACGCCCACGGTGAAGAAGGTGGAGAGCCCGAGCAGCTCGTAGCCGGCGCGCACGAGCCGGTTCAGGCCCGGCTCCTCGAGCCCCAGGCTGTGGAGGAACTCGAGGCGCTCCGCCCCGGGCAGCTCGGAGAGCTCCGCCTCCACCTTCCCGCTGATGACGACGCAGCGGGCCCCCTCCTCGGCGGCGAGCGCCTTCACCTGCGCCACCGTCGGGTCGGCGGCGCGGGTGAGCTGCTCCTCGTCGACGTTGGCGATGTAGAGCACGGGCTTTCCGGTGAGGAGGAACAGGTCGGAGAGGACGGCCAGCGCCTCGGGCGCGAGCTTCTGCAGCCGCACCGGGGTCCCCGCCTCCAGCCCGGCCTTCACCTGGTCGAGGACCGCGATCTCCGCCTTGGCGAGCTCGCCGGGCTTGCCCGGCGCCTTGGCGTCCTTGGCCTTGCGCTCGCGCCGGCGCTCGATCTGCTCGAGGTCCTTCAGCATGAGCTCGGTCTCGACCACGTCGCGGTCGCCGCGCGGGTCGACCTTGCCGCCCACGTGGACCACGTCCGGGTCGGCGAAGCAGCGCAGGACGTGGGCGATGGCGTCGACCTGGCGGATGTGGGAGAGGAACTGGTTCCCGAGCCCCTCCCCCTTCGACGCCCCGGCCACGAGTCCCGCGATGTCCACGAACTCGAGCGTGGTGGGCACGGTCTTCATGGGGTGGAAGAGCGCCGAGAGCTTCACCAGCCGCTCGTCGGGCACCGGCACCACCCCCACGTTGGGGTCGATGGTGCAGAACGGGTAGTTCGCGGCCTGGGCCTGTGCCTGGCCGAGGAGCGCGTTGAAGAGGGTGGACTTGCCGACGTTCGGCAGCCCGACGATTCCGATGGCGAGACCCATGGTGCTTTCTTCGCTCCGTGAAAATGCGAAGCTCCGGCGGACGGGCGTCCGCCGGAGCCGCGCGAGGACTGCCTTCCCTGCCTAGGCCCGGCCGGCCGGGAGGTCCTTGATGTACTCGTCGACGAGCTGGCGCTGCGTCTTCTCGTCCAGGCTGGACTTGACGATGCGGGCGGCCGCCGCGACGGCCAGGTCGGCCACCTCGGCGCGAAGCTGCGAGACCGCCAGCTTCTTCTCCTCCTGGATCGTCTTCCGGGCCTGGGCCACCAGGTCGTCGGCCTCCTTGCGGGCCTGGGCGGTGAGCTGGGACCGGAAGGTCTCCATCTCCTGCTGGTTCCGCTTGGCCAGCTCCGCGGCGTCGCGCTGGGCCTTGACGAGCGCCTCCTTCTGCTGCGCGAGGAGCTTCTCCGCCTCCTCCCGCTCGCGGCGGGCGGAGTCGATGGCGTCGCGGATCGTGGTCTCCCGCTCCACCAGCATCCGGGAGATCGGGCCGAAGGCGAACTTCCACAGCACGCCGATGAGGACGAGGAAGGTGATCGCCGTCCACAGCGTCAGGCCGGGATTGAGATCCATGATCCCGGCGGCGAGCACCGGGGAAACGTGGGCGTTCATCGGACTTCTCCCTTTTGCGCGAGGAGCGCGAAAGGCTACTTGGCGATGGCGAGGAGCAGGCAGACCACGACGGCGAACAGCGTGGCGCCTTCGATGAGGGCGGCGGCGATGATCATCGAGGTGCGGATGTCGCCGGCGGCGGTGGGCTGGCGGGCCGACCCGTCCATGGCGGCGGCGGCGAGCTTGCCGATGCCGAGGCCTGCACCGATGACGGCCATGCCGGCGCCGATGCCGGCGGCGAGGTAACCGAGGGAGAGAGCGTTCATGAGGTTCTTCCGTTCCGTTCGTCGTGGGCGGATTCTTGGCGGGCCGCCCGTTCGTCCCGTGGCGCGTGCTGCGCTCGACTACCCGTGGCCGGGAGCCTTCCCGGCCGCGTGAGAAGCGTGGTCGGCCTCGCCGTGGGCGTGGCCGTGATCGTCGTCGTGGTGCTCGTCGTGACCGTGGTGCGCGAGGCCGGCGCCGATGAAGAGCGCCGACAGCATGGTGAAGATGTAGGCCTGCACGAAGGCCACGAAGAGCTCGAGCATGAAGATGCCGAGCGCGAGCGCCACCGACACCGGCGCCACCCAGACCGAGATGGCGAAGATGAGGCCGAGCAGCGCCAGGATGACGAAGTGGCCGGCCACCATGTTCGCGAAGAGACGGACGGTGAGGGCGAAGGGCTTGGTGAAGAGCCCCAGGAACTCGACCGGGATCATGATGATCCAGAGGGGCGCGAGCGACTTCGGCACGCCGCCGGTCAGGTGGGCCAGGTAGCCGCCCCAGCCCATGGCCTTGATGGCCGCGAACTGGGTGATGAAGAAGGTGAAGAGGGCGAGCGCGACGGTGACCGAGATGTTCGCGGTGGCCGTGCCCATGAAGGGGATGAGGCCGAGCAGGTTCATCGCCAGGATGAAGAAGAAGGCGGTGGCCAGGTACGGGACGAACCGGTCGGCGTCCTTCTTCCCGATGTTGGCGATGGCGATGTTGCGCACGAACTCGACGAGCAGCTCGACGAAGTTGTAGAGCCCCTTCGGGACGATGCTGCGCTTGCGGGCGGCGAGGACGAGGAGCAGCGTCACCAGCGTGGCGGCGATGAGCATCATCACCACGTGCTTCGACGGGGTCATGTCGAGCGTGGCCTGGCCGATCTGCACCTTCCAGCCGCCGCCGGTGGCCTTCACGAGGTCGAGCTCGCAGTTCCAGGCGAAGTGGCCGTCGCAGATGCCGGGGTACTCGATGACGTAGCCGTTCGCCACGTGGTGCATCATCGTCTCGGGGAGCGAGTGTCCACCGCCGTGCCCGCCGCCGTGCGCCGCGGCGTCGCCGTGTCCGGCGGGAGCCGCGTGGGCGTCCGCGGGAGCGGCGTGCGCGTCGGCCGGAGCTGCCG
>JBAVCR010000444.1:0-3437 GCA_049586815.1 Anaeromyxobacteraceae bacterium | reverse complement strand
TCGTAGTAGGCCCCGTCGGGGCGGGAGACGCGCCGGGCGCCGAGCCGGGCCAGATCGCGCGAGAGGGTGGCCTGCGTGACCTCGAACCCCTCGCGGCGCAGGGAGGCGAGCAGCTCCTCCTGCGTGGCCACGCGGCCGGCCCGCAGGATGCGGCCCACCGCCTCGCGTCTGCGGCCGGCGTCCCGGGAGCTCATCGGTAGATCAGGGTTCCCACGCCGCGGTCGGTGAAGAGCTCGGCGATGACCGTGTGCGGCACCCGGCCGTCGAGGACGTGGACCCGCTCCACGCCGCCGGCCAGCGCGCGCAGGATGGCGCGGGCCTTGTGCTTCATGCCGCCGGTGATGGCGCCGGCCTCGATGCGCTTCTCCAGGTCGGCCCCGGAGATCTGGCGCACCATGCCGCCGTCGGGAGCCGACTCGAGGATGCCCGGTACGTCGGTGAGGTAGATGAGCTTCTTCGCGCCGAGCGCCGCGGCCACCGCGGCGGCCACGTCGTCCGCATTCACCGAGAGTCCGCCACCGTCCTCGCCGCTGCCGATGGGGGAGATGACCGGGACGTAGCCCGACTTGAGCAGCATCTTCAGGAAGTCCTTGTTCACGTCGACCACCTCGCCGACGTGCCCCAGGTCCCGGCCGCTCTCGTGCACGATCTTGCGGGCCCGGAGCAGCTGCCCGTCCTTGCCGGAGAGGCCCACCGCCGAGGCGTTCCGGGCGTTGAGGAGCGCCACCAGCTCCTGGTTCACCTTCCCGGTGAGCACCATCTCCACCACCGGGAGCGAGGTGGCGTCGGTGATGCGGAGCCCGTCCACGAACTCGGAGCGCTCGCCCAGCCGCTCCATGGTCCGCGTGACCTCCTGGGCGCCGCCGTGGACCACCACAGGCTTCAGCCCCACCTGCTTCAGGAGGGCCACGTCCTCGGCGAAGGCCTCCTTGAGCGACTCCTTCACCATGGCCGCGCCGCCGTACTTGATGACCGCCACCTGCCCGGAGAAGGCGGCGATGTACTTGAGCGCCTCGGCGAGGAGCGCCCGCTTGAAGGCGGGCGAGTAGTTGGCCACGTGGTCCTCGCGGGCCACGCCCCCGTCGGCCTTCTGCACGATCTGCGAGGAGTAGTCGGCGTTGATCTTCACGTAGTCGTAGGAGAGGTCGCAGCCCCAGGCGGTGGCGGCGCAGTCCCCGTCGACGAGCTCGACGCGCAGGTCGATGGAGGGCTCGCGCATGCGCGCCTTCAGGGCCTCCCGGTCGAACTCGGTGGGAGCGCCGCCGGCGAAGACCGCGACGCCCTGCAGCGAGACGCGGGCCCGGTACGGGTCGATGAGCCAGCCGCGGGTGCCGGCCCGGGCGCCCACCGTGGCGAGCACGCGGCCCCAGTTGGGGTCGGCGCCGAAGAGGGCCGCCTTCACGAGCGGGGAGTTGGCGATGGAGCGGGCCACGTCGCGGGCGGCGGCGTCGGAGGGGGCGCCGGTGACCACCACCTCGAGGAGCTTCGTGGCCCCCTCGCCGTCGGCGGCCATGGCCCGGGTCATCTCCCGGAAGAGGTCGGTGATGGCGGTCTCGAGGATCTCCTGGTCCGGGCCGGGCTCGCTGATGCGCGCGTTGCCGGCGAGCCCGTTCGCGAGCGCCACCAGCGAGTCGTTCGTGGACATGTCGCCGTCGATGGTGAGCATCTCGAAGGTGCGCTTCACCGCGCGACCCAGGATGTCCTGGAGCACCTTGGGCGTGACCGAGACGTCGGTGGTCACCACGCAGATCATGGTGGCGAGCTGGGGGGCCAGCATGCCCGAGCCCTTGGCGATGGCCGCCACCGTGGCGCTCTTCCCACCCACCACCACCTCGCGCGAGGCCATCTTGGGCCGCGTGTCGGTGGTCATGATGGCCTCGGCGGCGAAGTCGGCGCGGGCACCGAGCTGCTCGACGAGCTGCGGCAGGGCGTCGACGATCTTCTGGGACGGCAGCCGCACCCCGATGACGCCGGTGGAGGCGGTGAGCACGGCCCGCTTCTGCACGCCGAGCAGGTCGGCCACGGCCCCGCGCAGCGTGGCCACGTCCTCCAGCCCGCGCGGGCCGGTGAGGGCGTTGGCGTTGCCGCTGTTCACGAGCACCGCCCGGATGCCCTCGGCGGGCACGCGCTCTCGGGCGTCGATGACCGGGGCCGCGGCGGCCTTGTTCACGGTGAAGAGGCCGGCGCCCGCGGCCGGGACGTCGGAGACGATGAGCGCCACGTCGCGTCGCTGGGGCTTGATGCCCACCGCCACGCCGCCGAAGCGGAAGCCCTTCGGGATCTTCACGCCTAGCCTCCCAGGAGGTCGAGACCGAGGGTCTCGTCCCAGCCCTGCGTCGCGTTGTAGGCCTGCACCGCCTGCCCGGCGGCCCCCTTCACCAGGTTGTCGATGGCCGAGACGGCGATCACGAGGCCGGTGCGGGCGTCGAGGGTCGCTCCCAGGTGGCAGCGGTTGGTGCGGGTCACGTCCTTCACCGCGACCTGGTCGGGCCGGAGCACCCGCACGAAGGGCTCCCCGCCGTAGGCCTTCGCGCAGGCCTCGGCGACGGAGGCCTCCGAGGCGCCGGGCGCGGCCCGGAGCGCGCAGGTGGCGAGGATGCCGCGCCGGAGCGGCACGAGGTGCGGGGTGAAGGAGATGGGGCCGACGCCGCCGGCGAAGCGGCCCACCGTCTGCTCGATCTCCGGCACGTGCTGGTGGCGGCCGATGCGGTAGGCGCGCAGGTCCTCGTCGACCTCGCAGAAGGAGTAGTCCTCGCTCGCCTTGCGGCCGGCGCCGGAGACGCCGCTCATGGCCGAGACGGTGATCCCCTCCCGCGACGCGAGCCCGGACCGGACGAGCGGGGCGAGCGCCAGCGCGATGGCGGTGGCGTAGCAGCCCGGGTTGGTGACGAAGGTGGCGCCGCGCAGCGCGGCCCGGTCGAGCTCGGGCAGCCCGTAGCGGGCCTGGGCGAGGAGCGGGGCGGCGGTGTGCTCGAAGCCGTACCACCGTGGATAGGCGGCCGGGTCGTGGAGCCGGAAGGCGCCGGAGAGGTCCACCACCTTCACGCCGCGGGCATGGAGGACCGGCCCCAGCGCCAGCGAGACCTCGGCCGGCGTGGCCAGGAAGGCCACGTCCGCCCGGAGATCGGGGGCCTGCGCCTGCGGCAGGTAGCGGAGCGCCGCGGCCGGGGCGGAGAGCGGAAGCCGGGCTCCCGCGGCCTCGTCGGCCCAGCGATCGGAGTAGAGCGCAGAGAGCGTCAGGCGCGGGTGGCGGGCGACGATGCGGGAGAGCTCGAGCCCCGAGTACCCGGAGGCTCCGACCACGGCGGCGGTGAGCGTATGCATGGAGTTGCATGAATATGCAACTCGGCCGGCGAGGTCAACGCGGGGGGGCTGAAACGGGCGAGGCGGCGAGCCTCGCGGCCCGCCGCCCCCGTGAATGGTGCCCAGGAGAGGAC
>JBAVCR010000443.1:0-11973 GCA_049586815.1 Anaeromyxobacteraceae bacterium | reverse complement strand
GGCGGCGGGTTCGCCTTCAGGTGCTCGGCGATGCGCACCAGGTCGAGGCGGCGCAGCTCGACGAGCGGGTTCTCGCGCAGGTTGGGGATGCCGTGGAAGCCGCCGGCCTCCTGGTAGTCCTTGCGGAGCGGGTGCCCGACCCAGTCGTCGGGGAGCATCACGCGGCGCAGGTCGGGGTGGCCGGTGAAGGTCACGCCGAAGAGGTCGTAGACCTCGCGCTCCAGCCAGTTGGCGGCCTTCCAGACCCCTTCCACGGTGTGGACCACCGGGTTCGCCCGGTCGAGCTCGACCTTCAGCACGATGCCGTGGCGGTGGGGGTAGGAATTGAGGTGGTAGACCACCTCGATCACGTTGCGCTTCGGCCAGTCGACCGCGGTCAGGTCCTGGCAGAAGTCGAGCTCGATGCCCGGCGCCTTCTTCAGCCAGGCGCAGATCTCGACGATCTTGTCGGCCTCGACCACGGCGAAGGCGTCGACCTTGGGCTCGGTGAGCGGACCGACCGCGTCGCCGAAGGCCTCCTGGAGCTTCTGGTGGATCTCGATGGCGTTCATCCCGTCTCCCGGGGGCTAGGCCTGACCGCCGGCGAGGCGGGGCGGGCGGCGCTTGTCCTTCCAGCGCTCGCGCATGACGAGGTCCTGGAGCCGCAGCAGGCCCTCGGTGAGGGCCTCCGGGCGGGGCGGGCAGCCCGGGACGTAGACGTCGACCGGGACCATCTTGTCGACCCCCTTGCACACCGAGTAGGCGAGCTGGAAGAGGCCGCCGCAGTTGGCGCAGGAACCCATGGAGATCACGTACTTGGGCTCGGCCATCTGGTCGTAGAGGAGCTTGAGGCGCTCGGCCATCTTGTAGGTGAGCGTGCCCGCCACGATCATGAAGTCGGCCTGCCGGGGCGTGGCGCGGAAGACCGCGCCGAACCGGTCGGCGTCGGCGCGCGGCCCGCCGAACTGCATGAGCTCGATCCCGCAGCAGGCGAGGCCGAAGAGCAGGTAGTGGAGCGAGTTGGCGCGGGCCAGGTTGATGATCTTGTCGAGCTGGCTCGTGTGGGCGAAGACGACGTCGCCGCCCATCTCCGCGTCCATGGTGTCCCGGTTTGCCATGCGTTTCTCTCCCGAAGGGGTCAGGCGGCCCTGGAGGCGGGGCGCTCGCGGACCGGCGGGGGGCTCTCGTCGACGACCGCCAGCTTCTTCACCCACTCGAGATCGCCGTGGGCCCAGACCCAGACCAGGCCGACCACGAGGACCACGATGAAGAGGAAGAGCTCGGCGAAGGCCACCCAGGCGAACATCGTGCCGGCGGACACCCAGTCCTTGTAGACGACGGCGACCGGAAAGGTCAGCGCCAGGTCGACCTCGAAGATCACGAAGACCAGCGCCACGAGGTAGAAGCGCGGGTTGAAGTTGAACCATGCGCGCCCGATCGGCTTCTCGCCGCACTCGTAGATGAGCGCCTTGTCCTCGGACGGGAACGACGGTCGGAGGAGCTTGAACGCCGCGAGCAACCCGAACGGGAGCAGCACGGCGACCGCGGCGAAGGCCAGGACTGCGGCGAACTGATAGCCCATGGAAAAGACCCCTGGGACGGCGGAGTGGGAGGGCTCCAAAGAGGGCGCGGAGTCTACAGTCCCAATCCAGGGAGTCAAGCGGTGATTCCACGCCGGGAAGCGGTGATTCCGCTTGACGAAACATGCGCATACAGGCAGTTAGAACCACCTTGACCCCTCACCCGGTCGGTCCATGACTACAGCCCTGCAGAGCTACTTCCCGCTCGCGGTCGTCATCGTACTCGCAGTGATTCTGGGGCTCACGCTCCTGGGTCTCGCGAACCTCCTGGGGCCCCGCCGGCCCAACCTGGCGAAGGCCGAGCCCTTCGAGTTCGGTTCCCGTCCCTCGGGGCTGGCGCGCGACCGATTCGACGTGAAGTTCTACCTGCTTGCGCTCCTCTTCGTGGTCTTCGACGTCGAGGCGGTGTTCATGTACCCGTGGGCGGTCTCGCTCGGCGACCTGGGCTGGAGCTCCTTCGTGCTCATGGCCGTCTTCGGCGCGACGCTCGTCGTCGGCCTCGTCTACGTCTGGAAGAAGGGCGCCATCGACTGGAGCCGGGAGTGACCATGTCCGCGACCTCGGATCTCGACCTCGTCCCGGCGATCGCCACGCGCCGCGAGGACGCGCTCACCGGCCTCGGGAAGCTCGTCTCCCAGGGGCTCGGCTGGGCCCGCAAGTACAGCCTCTTCCAGTACCCGTTCGTCACCGCCTGCTGCGGCATGGAGTTCATGGCGGTGGCCTCGGCGCGCTACGACCTCGACCGCTTCGGCGCCGCGCTGCCCCGCTTCTCGCCGCGCCAGGCCGACCTCCTCATGGTGGTGGGCACCATCAACGTGAAGCAGGCACCGATCCTGAAGCGCGTCTACGACTCCATGGCCGACCCGAAGTGGGTGGTGGCCTTCGGCGTGTGCGCCTCCTCGGGCGGCTTCTACGACAACTACGCCACCATGCAGGGCATCGACCGCGTCATCCCGGTCGACGTCTACATCCCGGGCTGCCCGCCGCGCCCGGAGCAGGTGCTCGACGGCATCATGCTGCTCCAGCAGAAGATCCAGGGGCAGCGGCACGAGCTCATCGAACGCAAGGCGCCGGCGCTCCCGGCGAAGGGGTAGACCGTGTCCCAGGCCGTTCTCCGCAGGCTGAAGGAGCGCTTCCCGGGCATCGTCGGGGAGGTCTACGTCGGCAAGGGCGGCGACGACGTCGCGCTGGTCGACCGGGTCGGCATCCAGCCGGTGTGCCGCTGGCTCAAGGAAGACCCGGAGTGCGCCTTCGACATGGCGCCCTACGTCACCGCGGTCGACTACATGGGCTCCGAGCCCCGCTTCGAGGTCGTCTACCAGATGTACTCGACCACGAAGAACCACCGCATCCGCCTGCGCGTCGGCGTGCCCGAGGCCGACCCGGTCCTGGAGACGGTGACCTCGGTGTGGAAGGGCGCCGACTGGTACGAGCGCTACTGCTGGGACATGTACGGCATCCGCTTCACCGGGCACCCCGATCCGCGCCGCCTCTACATGTACGAGGAGTTCGTCGGCCACCCGCTGCGCAAGGACTACTCGCTGCGCGGCCGGCAGCCGCTCGTCGAGGAGCGCCAGGTGGACGAGCCCTTCCGCGGCCCCGGCCCCACCGGCGGCTAGCCCCAGGACCGAGCGAGATCCCGCGAGGAACCATGTCCAAGGAACACGACACCTCCCTCCTTCCCGTCCCCGCCCCGGCGGAGAGCCCGCTCGACGCGCCCTTCGTCACCAAGCGGATGCACGTCAACCTGGGCCCGAGCCATCCGGCCATGCACGGCACGGTGCGCGCGGTGGTCGAGCTCGACGGCGAGACCATCCACGGGATGAAGCTCGACATCGGCTTCCTCCACCGCGGCTTCGAGAAGACCTGCGAGAACGTCACCTGGACGCAGGTCTTCCCGTACACCGACCGGCTCAACTACGTCTCGTCGATCCTGAACAACGTCGGCTACGCGATGGTCGTCGAGAAGCTCTGCGCGCTGCCCATCCCGGAGCGGGCGAAGTACCTGCGGGTCGTCACCTCCGAGCTGCACCGCATGTGCGACCACTTCACGCTGATCGGCGCCATGGGGCTCGAGCTCGGCGCCATGACGGTCCTCATCTACGCCATGGAGGCGCGCGACCTCCTCTGGGACCGCCTCACCGAGCTCTGCGGCGCGCGCCTCACCTCGAACTACGCGCGCATCGGCGGGGTGGCCCGCGACATGCCGGCCGACTGGGCCGACAAGGTGGAGCGCACGCTGGATCGGGCCGCCGAGATGCGGACCGAGATCGACCGGCTGCTCACCCGCAACCGCATCGTCATCGACCGGACCCGCGGCACGGGCGTCATCTCCCGCGCCGACGCCATCGACTACGGCTTCACCGGGCCGTGCCTGCGCGCCTCGGGCGTGGACTACGACGTGCGCAAGGCGAGCCCGTACCTCGTCTACGACCGCCTCGAGTTCGACGTCCCGGTGGGAACGAACGGCGACAACTTCGACCGCTACCTGATGCGCATGGAGGAGCTGAAGCAGAGCGACCGCATGGTGCGGCAGTGCTTCGAGCAGATGCAGCCGGGCCCCATCGCCACCGAGGACTCCCGCTACGTCCTGCCCCCCAAGCCCGAGGTCTACGGCTCGATCGAGGGGGCCATGGCCCACTTCAAGATCATCATGGAGGGGGTCCAGGTGCCGGCCGGCGAGGCCTACGCCTACGTCGAGGCCGCCAACGGGGAGCTGGGCTTCTACGCCGTCTCCGACGGCAGCGGCCGGCCCTACAAGCTGGGCGTTCGCGCGCCGGGCTGGAACATGCTGATGGCGCTCCCCCAGATGATGGAAGGCCAGATGCTCGCCGACCTCATCCCCACCTTCGACACGGTGAACATGATCGGCGGAGAGGTCGAGCAGTAGCCCCCGCCCGCAGCGCGAGACCGGAGCCCGAGATGGCCGAAGAGACCAAGCCCGCCGCCGCGCCCCCGAAGCCGGCGCCTCCCCCGGGGCCGCCGCCGCCCAAGAACCCCGGCATGGTGACCTTCACCATCGACGGGCGCGAGGCTGTGGTGAAGCCGGGGACGAACGTCATCGAGGCCGCCGCCTCGGTGGGCATCGAGATCCCCTACTACTGCTGGCACAAGCGGCTGTCGGTGGCCGCCAACTGCCGCATGTGCCTGGTGGAGATGTCGAACGCCCCGGGCGGCAAGCTCATGCCGGCCTGCCAGATGACCGCCGCCGAGGGCGTGGCCGTCAAGACCGACTCCCCCAAGGTGAAGGACCAGCAGCGGGCCACCCTCGAGTTCCTGCTCGTGAACCACCCGGTCGACTGCCCCATCTGCGACCAGTCGGGCGAGTGCAAGCTGCAGGACTTCTACATGCAGTACGACCACCAGCCCTCGCGGCTCGACGTGCCCAAGGTGAAGCTGGGCAAGCGTGTCCCGCTCGGCAAGCTGGTGGTGCTCGACCAGGAGCGCTGCATCCTCTGCACGCGCTGCGTCCGCTTCATGCGGGAGGTCCGGAAGAACCCGCAGCTCGGCGTCGACGCCCGCGGCAACCACTCGGTGATCACCACCGCCCCGGGCCAGCCGCTCGACGACCGCTACTCCGGCAACGTGGTCGACCTCTGCCCGGTCGGCGCGCTCACCTCCACCGACTTCCGCTTCCGCGGCCGCGTCTGGTTCCTCTCCAGCGCCCGGTCGATCTGCGCCGGCTGCTCCCGTGGCTGCAACGTGTTCCTCGACTACATGCGGGACGGCGCCTATCGCTTCCGCCCCCGCGAGAACGAGCACGTCAACCAGGAGTGGATGTGCGACGAGGGGCGCCTCTCGTACAAGTCCTACAACGACGAGCGCGTGCTCGCGCCGCGCGTGGGCAAGGGCAAGGCCACCCGCGCCGCTGCCGTCGCCGAGGCGGCCCGCGTGCTGAAGACCCACTCCGGGGCCGGGACGCTCGCCTTCCTGGCCTCGCCGGCGGCCTCGCTCGAGGACCTGCTGGCGGCGGCGCTCGTGGCCCGCGACGGGCTCGGTCTCTCCGAGGTCTTCGTGGGCGGCCGTCCCGACGGCTGGCACGACGACTTCCTGCGGCGCGCCGACCAGAACCCGAACCGCGCCGGCCTCGATCTCGTGGCCCGCGCCTTCGGGCTCGCCGTCCGCCCCGTCGCCGATCTCGCGGCCGCGGTGGCCGCCGGCAAGGTGAAGGGGATCTGGGCGGTGGGCGCCGAGCTCCCCGACCCGGCGCTGGCGACCGCGCTCGGCCGCGCCGAGGCGCTGGTGGTCCAGGCGGTGAACGAGGGGCCGCTCTCCCAGGCGGCCACGGTGCTCCTCCCGGCCTCGGCCGTCCCCGAGTCGGACGGCACCTTCGTGAACTTCGAGAAGCGGCCGCAGCGCTTCGAGATGGCCTACTGGCCGCGCGGCGAGTCGTTGCCCCACTGGGGCCTCGCCGGCGAGCTGGGGCGCGCCCTCGGGCTCTCCTCGCGCTGGGCGAGCGCGCGGACGCTCTTCGAGGACCTGGGACGGCGCGTGGCGAGCGACCTGCCCGGCTACGACTGGAACTCGCTGCCGTCCGTGGACCGTCGCAAGGGGCTCATCCCGCTCCCCGCCGGCACCGTCGACGGACGGCTGCCCGGGCAACGCGAGCGCATGCCCCTCGACGGGAGCGGTAACGTCGAGTGGAGCCGTCTGCCCAACCCCTGAGAGGAGACCGCCGTGAAGCGATTCGTGGGCATGTGGCTGGTCATCGGGGCGGTGCTCGTGGGCCTCGTCGCCACGTTCTGGGCGTTCTATGCGCTCGCCGGCCTGGCGGCGAAGGGGGCGGTGGCGCTCGGGCTACCCGGGTTCTTCGGCAGCGCGGTGGCGAACGCCGTCACCCTGATGCTCGTCACCCTGATGACGCTGGCCGCGCTCCTCACCGTGGCCGAGCGCAAGTGGTCGGCCGCCATGCAGGACCGCGTGGGCGCGAACCGCATCCTGGTGGCCGGGCGCTTCCCGCTCGGCGGCATCCCGTACCTGCTCGCCGACGCGCTCAAGATGCTCACCAAGGAGTCCATCTACCCGGCCGCGCGCTCCAAGTTCCTCTTCGAGCTCGCCCCGGTGCTGGCCTTCGCCCCCACCTTCGCGCTCTTCGCGGTGGTGCCGGTGGGCCCCGAGGTCAAGGTCTTCGGGCAGCAGGTGGGCATGTGGGTGGCGAACCCGGACGCCGGGCTCCTCTGGATCTTCGCGCTGGCCGGGATCTCGGTCTATGGCACCACGCTCGCCGGCTGGGCCTCCAACAACCGGATGGGCCTCCTCGGCGCGGTGCGCGCCAGCGCCCAGATGGTGAGCTACGAGGTCTCGCTCGGCCTCTCGCTCGTGGGCGTGATGCTCGCCTACCGCACCCTCAGCCTGCAGCAGATGACCATCGCCCAGGGGCAGGCGGTCCTCGGGCCGCTCCCCGCGCTCGGGATCCTCCTCCAGCCGCTCGGCCTGCTCGTCTTCTTCACGAGCTCCTTCGCCGAGACGAAGCGCGCCCCCTTCGACCTCCCCGAGGGCGAGAGCGAGATCGTCGGCTACTTCGTCGAGTACTCGGGCATGAAGTTCGGGCTGCTCTTCCTCGCCGAGTTCGTCGAGGTGGTGATCCTGGCCGCCGTGACCACCGCCATCTTCCTGGGCGGCTGGCACCCCATCTTCTTCGAGGGCTGGCTCCGGGCGAACCTCGACCCGATGGTCTACGGGGCGGTCTGCGCGACCGCGTTCCTCGCCAAGGTCATCGTCCTCACCTGGCTGCAGCTCATCATCCGCTGGCTGCTCCCCCGCTTCCGCTACGACCAGATCCAGGCGCTCTGCTGGAAGCTGCTCCTCCCGGGCGCGCTCATCAACGTCTTCGTGACCGCCGCCGCGGTCCTCGTCGACCCGAGCCTGGAGCTGCTGGCCTGGATCGGCATCGTCGAGATCGCCGCCATGGCGGCCATCACGCTCGCCGTCTCCCGCCCGCAGGAGGCGGGGCACGGCCACGACGCCCATGGCCACGGCCACGACGACGCCCACGGCCACGCCGCCCACGCCGCCGGACACTGACGCCATGCCCTACCAGATCGACAACCGACCGGCCGACACCCGCGAGAGCCTCTACTTCCCGGAGATCTTCCGGGCCATCGGCCTCGTGGTGAAGACCTTCTGGCGGAACGCCTTCTTCTCGCGCGACGCGAACACCGACCTCCTGGGCCGCGACCGCACCCACAACCGGGTGCAGACCCTCATGTACCCGGAGGAGAAGGCCCCGTACCCCGCCGGCTACCGCGGCCTGCACCGGCTCGTGCCGCGCGCCGACGGCAGCCCGCGCTGCGTGGCCTGTTACATGTGCGCCACCGCCTGCCCGGCCCAGTGCATCTACATCGAGGCCGGCGAGGTCGAGGGCGACCCCATCGAGAAGTACCCGGTGAAGTTCGTCATCGACGAGCTGCGCTGCGTGGTCTGCGGCTTCTGCGTCGAGGCCTGCCCGAAGGACGCCATCCGCATGGACACCGGCGAGCACCCGGCGCCGACCTACACGCGCGAGGGGCAGATCTACGACGAGAAGCGGCTGCTCCGCGGGCCGCCGGTCTCCTACGAGAAGGACCCCTGGCTCGTCCGCCCGTCGAAGCTCACCGAGGCCGCCCAGAAGGCCAACCGGGCCGCCGCGCGCCCCTTCGGCGCGCACGGGGACGACGAGTACAGCCAGACGCCGGGCTTCTCGGTCCGCGAGCTGGCCGCCGAGGAGCGCGCGCGGAGCAGCGGGAAGAGCTGACGCGCTGCCGCGCGGGACGTTGCGCCGGGAGGACCGCGACACAGGTGTCGCGGTTCATCCACGCGACTCACTCCTTGGGGGCACGGCCGCGGCGCCTCACCCCTGCGGCATCTCCCCCTCGGGCAGATCCCTCTGCTGGATCGGCGCCACCCGCTGCAAGAGCACCATTCCCGGGATGGCGAGCAACGCCGCGGCCACGAAGAACGACGTGTAGCCGAGCCGGGGGGCGAGCTCGCCGCTGACCGGGCCGGAGAGGGTGCGCCCCAGCCCGAAGAGGCTCGAGAGCAAGGCGTACTGCGCGGCCGCGTAGCGCTTGTCGCAGAGGCGCGTCACGTAGGCGAGCAGCGCGGAGGTGGCCATGCCCTGCGAGGCGTACTCGCCGGCGATGGCGACGTAGGTGGCCGCGCGGGTGGCGGCGGAGACGGTGGCCCCGCCGCAGAGGGCCACGTCGGTCGCGCCCGGGTGGGTGGCGGCGGCGAGCGCGTAGAGGAGCACGCCGCCGGCCTGGGCGAAGCCGAACACCCAGAGCGCCCGGCCGATCCCGATGCGGGTCATGAGGGCGGCCCCGGCGGCGGCCCCGCCGATGGTGGCGGCCGTCCCGATGGTCTTCACCATGAGGCCGATCTCGGCGTTCCCGAAGCAGAGGTCGACGAGGAAGGCGTTCACCATCGAGCCGCCCACGTTGTCCCCGAACTTGTAGAGCACGAGGAAGAGGGCCACTTCCAGCGCCCGGGACCGGGCGAAGAAGTTCCGGAAGGGCTCGACCACGGCGTCCCGGAAGGTCCGGGGCGCCGGCACCGCGACCGCCGGCTCCGGCGCGGCGAGGGTGAGCAGGACGAGCGCCACGAAGACGGCCCCCATGCCCGCGAAGACCCAGGGCCAGGGGACCCACTCGGACGCGAAGATGGCGAGCGCGCCGGACGCCAGCATGCCGATCCGGTACCAGAGGATGCGGAGTCCGCTCGCCGCTCCCACCTCGTCCTTCTCGAGCACCTCGACCGTGTAGGCGTCGAGGGCGATGTCCTGGGTGGCCGAGAAGAAGGCGATGGCGAGCGCGATGACCACGACGCCCGTGACCGCCCCGGCGGCGAGCACGTCGTGCCCTCCGGGTCCCCGGACGAGGTGGCGCGAGACGTAGGCGGCGAGCGACCCCAGGCCGGCCGCGAGGGCGAGCTGCATGGCCGCGATCCAGCCGCGGCGCCGCCCCAGGAAGGGCAGCGCGAACCGGTCCACGAGCGGCGCCCAGAGGAACTTGAACGACCAGGGGATCGACACCACCTGCGCGTAGCCGATGGTCTTCAGGCTCACACCGGCCCCGCGCAGGAAGACCTGGAGGGTGTTGAGCACGAAGCCGAGCGGCATGCCCGAGGAGAGCATGAGCAGGCCGGCGAGCTGGACGCGGCGGCTCTTGAGCGCGGACATCGCGGCGGACTGTACCCCGCGACCCCGGGGCGGCGAAGGAAATGAGCGGGCGGCTCAGGCGGCCATGCGTCAGGCCGCCGGACGCACCCGCGCCGCGAACTTGCCGGCCGGGAGCGCGTTCAGGACCTCGTCCCGGGTCACCCAGCCGCGCCGGGCGGTCATGACCGCGTAGGGCAGGTTCTGGAGCCCGGCCACCGAGTGGGCGTCGGTGGAGAGGACGATGGGGATGTCCCGCTCCCGGGCCATGCGGAGGTGGCGCGGCTCGAAGTCGAGGCGGTGCGGATCGCCGTTCACCTCGATGGCCACCTTCGAGCGGGCCGCCACGTCGAGCACCTTCTCCATGTCGAGGCCGTAGGGCTCGCGCTCGAGCAGCAGCCGGCCCGTGGGGTGCCCCCAGATCTTGAAGAAGGGCTGTTCCAGCATGTGGACGATGCGCCGGGTCATCTGCTCGGCGTCCATCTTCATGCGGGAGTGGACGCTCGCCACGACCACGTCGAGCTGCTCGAGGATGGCGTCGGGCCAGTCGAGGCCGCCCGTCTCCAGGATGTCCGCCTCGCTGCCCCGGAGCAGCCGGATCTTCACCTCCTCCTGGACCTTCGCGATCTCCTCCCACTGCGCCTTCAGGCGATCGACGTCGAGCCCGCCGGCGTAGGCCGCGCTCCGGCTGTGGTCGGTGACGGTGAGGTACTGCATGCCCATCCCCTCGGCGGCGCGGGCCATCTCGAGGAGCGAGGCCCGGCCGTCCGACCAGGTGGTGTGGACGTGGACCATTCCCTTCACGTCCTCGAGGGTGACGAGGTGGGCGGGCAGGCGCTTCTCCCGGGCCGCCTCGATCTCGCCCGTGTCCTGCCGGAGCTCGGGGGGCACGGGCTCCATGCCGAGCGCCCGGTAGACGTCGTCCTCGGAGCCGACCTTCACCTTGCCGCTCCCGTCGAGCCGCTCGAGACCCCACTCGGAGAGGGTGAACCCGAGGTCGCGGGCCAGGCCGCGCAGCCGGACGTTGTGCTCCTTCGACCCGGTCATGTGGTGGAGCAGGCTCGCGAACTCGTCCGGGGGGACGACGCGGAGGTCGACCGAGAGGCCGCCGTCGAGCCGCACGGTGGTCTTGGTCTCGCCGTGGGCCACCACCTCGACGACGCCCGGGAGGGCGGCGAAGGCGTCGGAGAGGGGACCAGGCTTCCGCGAGGCGGCCACCACGTCGAGGTCGCCCACCGTCTCCTTCCAGCGGCGGGCCGAGCCGGCCAGCTCCACCCGCTCGGCGAGCCCGGTGGCGCGGAGCTCGCGCACGAGCCGCTCCCCCACCTCGCGCGCGTCGGAGAGGCGCACCCGCGTGGAGGCGGTCCGCATCCGCGCGATGCCCTCCAGGATCTTCTGCTCGGTCCGGGCCCCGAATCCCTTCACCTCGCGGACGCGCCCCTCCCGGCACGCCTGCTCCAGCGCGGCGACGCCGTCGATCCCGAGCGCCTCGATCAGGGCCGCGATCTTCTTCGGCCCGAGGTCGGGGATGCGGAGCAGGTCGCCCACGCCGGCGGGGAGCTCGGAGCGGACCTTTTCGAGGAGCGCCAGGCGGCCGGTGGCCGCGAGCTCCTCGATCTTCTTCGCGAGCGCCTCGCCGATGCCGGGCAGGTCGGTGAGCGTGCCCGCGGCGATGACCTCGTCGAGTCCGCCGGGCAGCTCCTCGACGGCGCGGGCCCCGTTCTCGTAGGCGCGCACCTTGAAGGGATTCTCCCCCTTCACCTCGAGGAGCATCCCGAGCTCGCGCAGGGCCCGGGCCACCGCGATCTTGTCGGCCATGCCCCGATGTATAACCGTGGGCAGCCGCCATGACGCCGGGAACCCGACTCGCCCTCGCCGCCGCCTCCTCCCTCGCCGCCTCCTGCGCGAGCACGCCGCCCGTCACCTGGTCGACCGTCCGGCCCCCGGAGGCCTACGTCGAGGCGCTCCCCCCCTCGGCCGTGATCTCCGTGGACGGGGTCGAGGTGGGGAAGGGCTCGGTCTCCTTCCCGGTCCCCGACGAAAGCCGGACGTATGTGCTCCAGGCCACGGCGGTGGGCTTCGATCCGCTCGACCTCGCCGTCCCGGGCGCGAGGCTCGCCGGGACCCGGATCGACGTCGTCCTCCGCCCGGAGGGGTTCGGCAGCCAGCGGAAGCTCGTGGCCGGCGAGCCGGTGGGGCTCCTGCAGGCCGCCATCGCGCTCCTCCGGGCCGGCCGGGCCGCGGACGCGCTCGCCTTCGCCCAGGCCTCGCTCGCGGCGGGGG
>JBAVCR010000442.1:0-2589 GCA_049586815.1 Anaeromyxobacteraceae bacterium | reverse complement strand
CCTGCACGCCGGCGACGACCGCCACGCCGTCGGCCGTCTCGGTGAGCCCCACCGCGGTCACCGGCGGGTCCTCCGCCACGGGCACGATCACGCTCACCGCCGCGGCCCCCACCGGCGGCACCGCGGTCGCCCTCTCCTCGAGCAGCGCCTCGGCCACGGTCCCCGCGTCGGTGACGGTGTCGGCGGGCGCGACCACCGCCACGTTCCCGGTGACGACCACGTCGGTGGCGGCGGCCACCTCGGTCACCCTCAGCGCCAGCGCCGGCGGCGTGACCCGCACCGCGACACTGACCGTGAACGGGCCGGCCGCGCTCGTCTGCTCGAGCTGCCACGGGGCGAGCGGGCCCACCACCGGCCGCCACACCTTCCACGTGCAGAGCCAGGGCTACGCCTGCTCCACGTGCCACGGGACGGGCTACAGCTTCAGCGCCCAGACGGTGAACGCGGCCACGCACCAGAATGGGACCGTGGACGTGACGGTCAGCAACTGGAACCCGACCACGAACACCTGCGGTGGCTGCCACTCGGCCGGGTCGAAGACCTGGTGACGAATAGGTAGCGCCGCGAACCGCGGAAGGCGGCGGAGGGGTCGGGGCTCGCGCCTCGCCCTCTCCGCCCGCCGATTTCGTCGAAATCGACCGCAACGATCCACGAGGACGCGTGTTCGATCCGGCACCCCCGGGAAGAGGGGCCACGACGGGAGGAACAGGGTGTCGTCGACGAGCGAGGCGAACAGGCGGGATGCGGAGCTGGTGCGCGGGGCGATCCGCGGCGACGGCTCCGCCTGCGAGGAGCTCGTCCGGCGCTACCTGCGCCGGGCCTTCGGCGTGGCGCTCGCGATCGTGCGGAACGTCGCCGACGCGGAGGACGTGGCGCAGGAGGCCATCGCGGCCGCCGTCGAGCGGCTGCACGAGTGCCGCATCCCCGAGTGCTTCGGGACCTGGCTGCTCCGCGGCGTCCGCAACCGCGCCCTGAACCAGCGCGCCCAGGTGAGCTACCGGGCCGCACTGCTCGACGGGCTGCCCCGGGACGAGCGGGAGGAGGGACCCGCCCATTCGCTGCCGCTCGGCCAGGCCATGCTCGCCGCCCTCGAGAAGCTCCCGCCAATCCGGCGCACCGTCATGCTCCTCCACGACATCGAGGAGTGGACCCACTCCGAGATCGCCGCCGCCCTGCAGATCTCGGTGGTGATGTCGCGCCAGCACCTCTTCCAGGCCCGGAGAGCCCTGCGCGACCTCCTCGGGGAGGGAGGCCAGGTCCTCGCTCCCGGGTGAGCGTGCCCGGCGGAAGCATCGAGGATGCGGGGCCGCGCTATCGGTGCTGCGGAAGCTCGGCCAGGGGGCCGGCCCACATCTCGCGCAGGATCCGGAGCGAGGCCCCGGCCGCCAGCCGCGGGGTGAGCGCCGTGGTCGCGATGCCGGCGACGACGCGGGTGATGTCGTGGTCCACCTTGCCGGGCGTTCCCCAGCGGGATCCCTCGGGGCAGGTCATGTAGACGGAGAAGGTGTCGTGGCCCGTGCCCGGGCGCTCGCCGATCACGTGCAGGAGGGCCCGGCGGCCCTCGAGCCCCCCGAAGAGCGCCTCGCCGATCCGGTAGCCCGCGCGGACCCGCCCGCGCGCGAGGACGATGTCGTCGGGGGAGACGTGCCGCCCCTCCCCGCCGAGTCCGGCGCGGAGCAGGCGGAGGAACTCGGGGAGCTGTCCCGGCCCCGTGATGGAGAGCGCGTTCAGGCCGTCGGAGACGACGATCTGGACGTCGACGCGCCCGGCCTGGCGCTCGCGCAGGCTCCGCAGGGCGGCCGTCGAGGCGTCGTCGAGGACCTCGCCGGTGGTGGGGTGGAGGACGTAGTCCTCCCGGTCGACCGAGCGCGTGGCGAGGAAGGTCGCGCCGGGGAGGGAGGCCCGGAAGGCCGGGGTCAGCTCGGCCCAGATGCTGCGCTTCCCCTGGTCGTGGATGCGCCGGATCTCCCGCGCCAGCCCCGGCTCGAGCTCTCCCCGCGTCGCGCCGCTCCCCTCGGCGAGGAAGACGCCGCGCCCGCGGACCGCGGCCATCTCCCGCGCGCCCTCGGCGCGGAGCTCCGCCTCCGGACGGAGGTCTCCCCGGGCGCGACGGTACTGGACGTGGACCCAGCCCGGGTCGCCGAAGCGATCCGTGGGCCGCCCGTCCTGCCCGATGACCCCGAGCCCCTGGAAGAAGGCCCACATGCGGTCGTCGACGCGCAGGCCGTGCCTCTCGCGCAGCCGGACGTGATCCTGGAAGCCGGTGGTGAGGTACCCGAGCATCGGGTCGATCTTCGTGGGGAGCGCCATGAGGTAGGCGGGCCGCGCCGGCGCCACGGCCTCCTGGCAGGCCTCGAGGTCGTCGAGCGACACGTCCATGTGCAGGGTGGAGCAGACGTCGAGCCCGATGCAGAGCCCGTGCAGCTTCCCCATCACCAGGTCCTCGAGGCAGCAGCGGACGAGCTGCTCCCGCGTCCGGAAGACCTCCGGGCCGATGAACCCGGCCACGTCGTTCACGTGCACCCAGGCGCGATCCCCGCGCGCCGCCGCCACGCGCCGGGAGAGGAGGCGCGCCAGGCCGTACTTGCG
>JBAVCR010000441.1:0-4612 GCA_049586815.1 Anaeromyxobacteraceae bacterium | reverse complement strand
GGCCTCCTCCTCCCCGGCGGCGGCCCGGTCGGCGGCAAGCGCCGCGACCCGGGTGGCGAGATCCCCCTCCCCCTTCTCGCGGAGCGCGAGGGCCGTGTCGCGGCTCGCGGCGACCGCGTGGGCCTCGAAGATCGCCGCGATGCGCGGGCGCGGCTCGAGGCCGGTCACGTGGCGGAAGCGCTCCTCGGAGAGCGCGCGGGAGAGCGCGTCGAGCTGGGACCGAACCTCGTCGACCTCGGCGGAGTCCATCGCGAGGGAGCCTACCGCGTCGCACGGCGCCGTGTGGCCTCCTCAGGGCGTGAGGGTCCGGACGTGGATGGCCCCGTCGGACGTCGTCCACGCCACCGACATTCCGTCGGCATCGACGGCCAGGCTCGTCACGCCCCCCGACCGGACCGTGGCGATGAGGGTATTGGTCCCCCACTGGCCGGCCGGCGGCCCGATCCGGACCTCGGTCGCGCCACCCGTCCCGGGCACCGTCCAGGCCACGAGCGCATCCCTCCCGTCGGACGGAGCGCTGGCTGCGTGGAGGCCCCCCGGCACGCCGTTGCCGCCACCCATGGAAATCATGACGGGCCCGTCCCACCTCCAGACCTGGGGTGCGAGAGTGGGCATCGCGAGGAACAGGTAGAGGGCGGATGGGCTCCCCGCCAGGGAGAGGCGCAGCGGCTCGCTGGAGTGCGGGAAGAAGCTCGAAGGGTACATGCTGGAATTGATCCGGTCCCACGAGGTCCCGCTCCAGGACACCACCGTCGCATACTGCCGAGCCGCGACCAGGTCCTCCTCGACGAAGGCCACCACGACCCCTGCGCCGAGCGGCGTGGGCGCGGCCACGGTGACCGATCGGATCGGGCTGCCGGGCCGGAACGGAGAAATCGACGGCAGGTCGGTCCAACCCGTGGAGGCAACCCGCACGCGGACCCGGGTGGTTCCGTCGACGAGCCGCTCCGACCAGGCGATGGCCGTCGGCCCCGATGCGTCCCGGGCGAGGGCAGGTGGCTCCGATGCCTCTCCCGGGCCGTCCGCCTGTGGCCAGGCGCTCCAGGCCCCGCCGATCCCATCTTGCAGGAGCGCCCCCACCGCGCCGGTCGCCGCGTCTCGCCAGGCCACCGCGCTCCGGTCGCCGAGGGCTGCGGACGGGTCCAGGACCGGATGGCCGTTCAACGCCTGGCCGGGGTCGAACGCCCCGCCCGCCGTCGCGCGCGTGGCCACGTGGACCGACCCGGCATCGGGCGTTCCCTCCGCGCCCAGGTAGGCGAGCCGGATCACGTCCGGCGTGATCGCGCGGACGCCGAGGAGGGAGCCTCGAAGCGGCGCCACCCCATCCGTCACCGGGTCCGCACCCGGATCCTGCCAGTCCCAGGCCACCGGGAACGTGCAGGAAACGGGGTCGTACCGGTTGAGAAGCGGGAAGCCCGTCGTCGACACCGCGTCCAGCCGGGGGGTGAGCACCACCACCTTCTGCTTCCAGGGCCATGCCGAGACGCACAAACGCCACTCGGTATCGGAGACCGGGGTGAGGGTCATCCAGCTGTCCGGGTAGGAGATCTGGAGGGAGCGGAGCGGGACGGGGTTCGTCACCCGGGCGCAGCGCCCTGGCGCGAGCGTGGCCGGGACGGTGTCGAGCACGCAGGTGAGGAAGCCCGGCGGCAGGTTGACCGTGAAGTAGGAGGGGGCGAGGCGCGCGTCGGCCCTGCGGAACTCGAAGGTCCGGGAGCCCGACCCGAGCGTGCCGTCGGGAAGGCGAACCTCCCAGGGCGAGGGGCCGAACTCCCCGACGACGAACTCGTGACCGGATCCGTCGGAGACGACCAGGGTCGCACCGGGGACCGGGACGCGGGGAGTGAACAGCAGGTCGACGTGCTCGTTCGAGCGAGACTGGAAGTCCACCCGGATGGGATCGGGCATCTGGCGCTGGACCGTGGTGTCCCCGCGCTCGCCGTCCGGTCCCCTCGCCTGGAGCCGGACAGTGACGAAGCCCAGCCCGACGAGCGTGCCTTCCACCGTCACCACGACCGAGGTGCGGTCGGGCGCGATCTCCCGGGTGAACGGGTACGGCTTCTGTTCGAGGCCGGTGACGTCGATCGTCAGGTCCGACATCGGGACGTCGGCCCGGAACGTGACGATGAAGGGCTTCCACGGGTCCTCCTCGACGGTCGCGCGCACCGCGAGGTCGGGCTGGGTGAGGACCCGCACGAGCTTCCGCGGCGCGCTCACCCGGGGGGACGTTCCCTGCTCGATGCGTGCGACCAGCTCGTGATCCCCCTTCGCCAGGACCTGCGTGTCGAGGTGGATCACCTGGCCGGTCGGGAACGGCCCCCAGAGGGGCTTGCCGTCGACGTAGAACTGCACCTGAGGCGCCCCCCCCGCGTCTACCTGGAGGTCCACGAACTCGTACCCGACGAGGTCGCCCGCCGGCGTGATGGTGACCTCCGGGCGCGTGTCCATCCACTGGCAGCCGGACAGGAGCAGGGCGACGGAGACGGCGAGTGCGGCGCCGGGACGCGCCGGCGCGGGATTCGAGGCGCTCATGGCTGCTCCTTCGGCGCGGCCAGGTTCATGTCGAGGACGAGCGAGGCGAAGACGTAGGCGCCTCCTCCCCCGCTCAGCCAGGTGGCGCCGAGCTCCGCGCCCGCGACCCCCCACCAGACGCGGGCCGCCCCGCCCACCTGGGCCGAGACCCCGCCCGCGTAGGACTTCCCCAGCCAGGCCTCGGCGAGGAGCATCCCCCACGAGGTGAGCGCGACGCCGCCCGACGCGGCCAGCGCGCCCTTCTCGAACTGGCCGGCCCGCGACGCGCCCACCGGCGTCGGCGCCAGCGCCAGGTTGGCGTAGGCCCGGGGCGTGCCGAACGTGGCGGCGAGGATGGGCGCGACCGTGAGGCCGCCCGACTCCACGACGCCCTGCACGCCCGCCATGAGGTGGAGCCAGGGAAGGGGCGACAGGCCGCCATTCACCAGGAGTGCACCGGTGCCCGGGTACCCCGAGGCCTGGAGGACCGGGATGACGGTCCAGGCCGAGGCGCCGAGGAAGGGCAGGATCCCCGCCGACAGCGTCGGCTGCACGACCCCGGTCACGGAGAGCTGCAGCTCCCCCGGCTCGAGGAGGAACCCCGTGGGCGCGAAGAGCGTCCGGTTCCGCGCCGGCCCGTCGGCCGGGGCGCGCGCCCAGGACGGCCCCGTGGAGACGGCTCCCAGGTACTCCAGCGAGCGGACGTCGTCCCAGGGGACGCCGAGGCGCTCCCCGTCCGCAACCCGGATCGTGATCGACCCGGGCGTGCGCGACACCACGGTTCCCTCGAGCGCCTTGCCGTCTCGCCGGACGGCGCGGATCCGCGTCGTCTCGCCGGCCCGCGTCCCGCCTTCCCGCAGGCCGGTGATCGCGGAGGGCGGGAAGCGGACCTGCGCCTCGTCGGCCAGCTCCACGACGGCGCCCTCGTCCCCGGTGCGGGTGAGCCTGCCGGTGATGGTCCCGCCATCACGAAGAGTGAACGTTCCGGCGTCGCCGGGAACGAGCAGCCCTTCCTGCCCGGCGGCCCGGGCGACGGGACCGGCCAGCAGGATGAGGCAGGAGAGGCCCGCCCGCAGGCAGGCCACGAGTCGATGGCGCAAGATGAGTCCCCCCTGTCTTTTACTGTCAGGAACTGTACCCTTTGGGGGCCTGCTCGGGTAGAGGGAAAAACCCGAATGGATTCGCGGAGCATCGGTCCTTGACAGGGGCGCTGCCGCGATTACCTTCCCCGCGCCATGCCCATCTACGAATACGACTGCCCGAAGTGCGGGCGCTTCGACACCCTCCAGCGGATGTCGGCGCCCCCCCTCCGCCGGCACGAGACCTGCGGGTCCCCGGTGAAGAAGGTGATGAGCGCCGGCGCCTTCGCGCTGAAGGGCTCCGGCTTCCACGCCACCGACTACAAGCCGAGGCCGGCCCCCGCCTGCAACGCGCAGAAGGGCGCGGGCTGCGCCGGCTGCCCGTCGGCCGAGGCCTAGTTGCGGAAGCTCACGCTCGCCGCCGGCAAGGCCGACGACGGCGAGCGGATCGACCGCTTCATCGCCGCGCGCGGGGGCATCTCCCGCGGCGAGGCCCGGCGCGCCCTCGAGCGCGGCGGGGTCTTCCTCGGGGGAAAGCGCTGCAAGGTGGCCGGGCGGCTCGTGCACGCGGGCGACCGGGTGGTGGTGAACCTCGCGGAGGCCGGGCGCGGCGCCGACGCCGCTGCCCCCCTCGACCGATCCCGCCTCCTCTTCGCCGACGACTGGCTCGCCGCGGTCGACAAGCCGGCGGGCGTCCCCTCCCAGCCCACGCTCACCTCCGACCGCGGCCACCTGCCCGAGCTCGTGGCCGCGCTGGTCGGCGCGCCGGTCCGGCTCGTCCACCGGCTCGACCGGGAGACGAGCGGCGTGACCGTGCTCGCCCGCACCGCACCGGCCGAGCGGGCCCTCTCCGCCGCCTTCCGCGACGGCACCCCGACGAAGACCTACCTCGCCCTCTGCGTCCGGGCGCCGGAGCCGCCGGAGGGGGAGATCGACGCCCCGCTCGGGAAGGACCCGCGCCACCCCGGTCGCCGCGCCATCGTCCCCGGCGGCGATCCCGCCAGCACCCGGTACCGCACCCT